>NZ_JAPCIZ010000008.1:0-106972 GCF_027707725.1 Aeromonas sp. QDB25
GGGTGAACAACAAGATCAAAGTGATAAAGCGCATGGCATATGGATTTAGGGACTCAGAATACTTTTTTCTGAAAATCAAGGCGGCCTTCCCCGGAAAGCCGCGATGAACCTCATATGATCGATGTTGAGGCAGACCAGGCTCTCCCTGTCCCCTTCGTCGAACGCCGAGGTGGCGATCACCCCGACTCCCATCCCCAGGCGCACATAGTGCTTGATGATGTCGCTGTCGGTGGCCGTCAGCACGATGCGGGGGCTGAGGCCATGGCGTCCGAACGCCTTGTCCATCTTGGAGCGGCCGGTGAAACCGAACACATAGGTGATGAGGGGATACCGGGCCAGATCCGCCATGGCCAGCGGCTGGCAGTCCAGCAGCGGATGGCCGTGGGGCACCACCACTCTGCGCCCCCAGCGATAGCAGGGCACGGTCGCCAGCTCGTCGAACAGGTGCATGGACTCGGTGGCGATGGCCATCTCCACATCCCCGTTTTGCGCCATCTGCGCCAGTTGGGCAGGGGCTCCCTGATGCAGCTGGATGCTCACCTCGGGGTAGCGGCGGGAGAATTCGGTAATGACCGCCGGCAGCTTGTAGCGGGTCATGGTGTGGGTGGTGGCGATGCGCAGCACCCCGCTGGTGGCCAGCTGATCCCCGAGGGAAAGCTGACCAATCTGCTCCACCTGGGCCACCACTCCCCTGGCCAGCTCCATCACCTGCTCCCCCATGGGGGTCAGGCCCGCCAGGTTCTTGCCCTTGCGGGTAAACAGCGCCAGCCCCAGCTCCTCTTCCAGCATCTTCATCTGCTTGCTGAGGGTCGGCTGGGAGGTATAGAGCTTCTCCGCCGTCGCCGAGATGTTGAAGTTGTTCTTCACTATCTCGGTGAAGTTCTTGAGCCGGGCGATGTTCATCAGGGCGCCAGGCGCTCGATGTGCCAGCCGTCCCCCTCGCGGGTGTAATAGAAGCGATCGTGCAGACGATGCTCCCCGCCCTGCCAGAACTCGACGGTGTCGATGCGTACCCGGAAACCACCCCAGAAGCTCGGCAGCGGCACCTCGCCATTGGCAAACTTCTGCTTGAGTTCGAGGAACTTGGCCTCCAGCACGCCACGGGCCGAGATGCGGGTCGACTGTTTGGAGACCCAGGCGGCGATCTGGCTATCCTTGGGACGGCTGTGGAAATACTTCATCACCTCGAAGGTGCTCATCTTCTCCACCCGACCGGTCACGTGTACCTGTCTGTCCAGGGTGTGCCAGGGGAAGAGCAGGCTGATGCGGGGGTTGCCCTCCAGCTGATGCGCCTTGCGGCTGCCCATGTTGGTGTAGAACACCATGCCTTCGGCATCGTAGTGCTTGAGCAGCACGGTGCGCTGCCAGGGCTGGCCATCGGCATCCACGGTGCCCACCACCATGGCGGTGGGATCGGTCAGTTTGGCCTCGCACGCCTGGGCCAGCCACTTCTCGAACAGGGCGAGGGGCTCGGCCGGCAGATCGGCCCGGTGCAGTCCACCCCTGGTGTATTCGCGACGCAGATCAGCCACATCCATCATCTTGATTTTCCTTCTCTCTTTCTCTGCCGCCCGTGCGGCGATCGGTGCAGGCATTGTGCGACGAGCGCGCCATGGGTACAAGCCTCGGGGCGGCCAAATGGCGGAGCAAAAAAAGAGGGAGGCTCATGCCTCCCTCTTTATGCCGATGACCGTCAGCCTACTGCTTGCCGTCAACCGGCGGGCAATGGGCCAGCATGCGCCGGTTGTAGTCCGCCGCATAGGCGCTCAGCCTGGCGTGGGCCTCCTTCTGATCCGGCTTGATGACATCCCCGAATCCATCGAGATAGCGCACGCCGCAGCGCGCCTTGGCCGCCGCCTGCTGATCCGCCGCGATCCCGGGCGCCACCTCGCCGCGCCCTGCCCGCACGATCAGCCGGTAATCCTGCCTGGCGAGGCTGGCGCTGACCGCCTGCTCCAGGGTGTCTGCATCGACCTGACAACCGCCGAGCAGGGTGAGCAGCAGCACCCCGGCCAGTCTCATGCCCGCCTCCGCTGCCAGCCCAGCAACGCCAGGGCCAGGGTCCAGAAGCCGAGGGCACCGCCGCCACCGCTTCCCCCCTCTTCACCGCGCTGGGTGACCGAGAGCTTGAGGGGACTGATGGCGAAGAAGATGTTGTCGCTGCACGCCACCTTCAAGCGGGCAGTGCCATCCTGGCCCGCCGGGATGGTGACGCTCGCCGAGCCCGAGTTGGGTTTGCCGCTGGCAAGGGGAGTCCAGTTTGCCCCCTCGTCCCGGGTCATGAAGAGATCCACCTTGCTGCAGTTGATGGGGGCGGCATTGGTGCCGGCCACTTCCCAACTGATGGTCTGCGTCTTGCCCGCCCCCAGGGGGGTCACCACCGGGCTGGTCAGGGCGAAGGCCTTGCCGGTGTTGACCACCTGGATCTTCATGTCATCGCTGGCGACACCGCCCTTGCCGTCCCGCGCCGTGAGGCGGAAGTTCAGGTCCCGGTTGGTGGCAGGCCAGGCCTCCCCTATCGCCAGGGTGTTGGTGAGCAGGGAGGTGAGACTCGGCAGGGTGCGCTCCGGCACGCTGGTCGGCGCCACGAAACGGAACAGCGGGCGGCTGCCGTCGTCCACCATGGTGGCCGGGCTGCTCGACTCCGTCCCCAGATCGATCTGCTCCCAGGTGTAATTCAGCGGATCGCTGTCAAGATCGGCCCCCGCCCCCTTGAGCACGAAGGGGGTGTTGGCAGGGATGACGTAGTCATTGCCTGCCGCCACCTGGGGCGCATTGTTGACCAGCGCCAACGGGGTGCCGCAATTTGGCTCCGTGGCCATGTGGGCCCGCATCTGCTCGATGGACTTGCTGTGGAAATAGGGCTCGCTGTGGGGCTGCAGATCTTCGTCTCCGCAGATCCCCGCATAGGCCATGATGGAGCTGCCGCTGCCCGGCTCCCAGGCTTGGCTTGCCTCCCGGTTGCCGCCGCCACAACTGCCTGTGGTGCCGTTGAAGGTGTGGTCTGCCCCGAACTGGTGACCAATCTCGTGGGCCACGTAGTCGATGAAGAAGGCATCCCCCACCGGCTCGGAGGAGCCCGTCATCCCCGCCGATTTGTCAGGGGTGCAGAGTACGCCCAGTCCCGCCAGGCCGCCGCCACCGGTGTTGACCACATGGCCGATGTCGAAGGCCCCCAGACCCTTGGTCAGGGCATCGGCCTGCACCTGCATGTTGGCATCGACATCGCCGTCATCATTGTTGAAGGGATCGTTCGCCACGTCGGTGAAGATGATGGTGTCGTTGCCGCTGGCCAGCTGGAATTCGGCCGCCACGTCACGCTGGTAGACCTCGTTGACCCGGTTGAGCAGGGTGGTGATGGCGCCAAGACCCGCCTCCACGGTACCGCCGTGATACTGGGTATACTCCCCCGCCGCCGAGATGGCGATGACATAACGCTTGCGCTCGTTGCCATCCACCAGCACCTGGCGGGCCAGCTTTTTGGCCTCGCCCCCAATCACCTTGTCCGCCTCTTCTTCCAGCCGGCTGTGGGCATCCTGCTGGTAATAGACGGCATAGCCTTCCCCGTTGCGAAGGGGATCGACGAACACCATCTTCCCTTCATGGCTGAACATGGCGTGGAATCCCTGGGGACCGAGATCGAAGCGCCCGGTCTCGCCCGGCGCCGCTTCGTTGTACCCCTTGAAGGCCAGGATATCGGGATATTTGGCGGCCAGATCCGCCGGCAGCAGATCATAGGGTTGCAGGCTGAAGGTCACCTCCTTGCCATCCGGCAGGGGCAGAGTCAGGCGGCGCTCGCCCCCCTTCAGGGCAGCCAGGTAATCGGTGGAGACGGTGACGATACGATACTGGCTGGCCCTCACCTCGTACCCATCGGCGGCGGTGGCCCGCGCCGTGACCGTATGCCACTCGCCGGCCATCAGATTGCCGGACGTCATCAGACCCGCCACCAGCACCGCCAGCGGAGAATATTTCATCAACTGCATCTTTTTAATTCCTTTTTAAACGGATTCACCTGAACTGCCACGGCATCATTTGCCCGCTGGTCCGATTAGTCCAGCAACATCCTCTGTACATTCCCCGAATGGGGAAGGTTGCACCAATGCAGACTAGCCCCTATCATGGCGCGGATTTGTCCGTTCCAGAACCCCTCTTCGACGGGGCCGGTTCACTCTTTCTTTGGCCAAGGTTAATCTCATGCTCAAGTCCCCACTGTTGCCCCGTTTCGGGGATCTGGTCGTTGCCATCGTTGACGATGTGCTGGGTCAGGGTCTTACCCTCGACCGCGCCTATGCACGTCACTTCTCCGGCATCGAACTCAAACCGCAAGAACAGGCAAGGATTGCCCTGGTCACCGGCGATCTGCTGCGCCGCCTCAGCCTCTACTGCTTCCTCACCGGCATCCAGGTCCGTCAGGCGGAGAAGAATGTCTGGCCGCTGCTGCACAGCTGGCACGCCTTCCACAAGATAGATCAGCCCAACCACCCGACCCTGGATCGCTTCAACGAGGAGGCGTTCCGCCGCCGCCTGACCGAGGCCAAGAAGAACCCCGTGCTGATGGACGGCTGCCCTGCCTGGCTGGAAAAACTCGGCAGCGAGCAACTGGGCGACGCCTGGCCGGCCGAGCGTGCCGCCCTGGCCTGGATGCCCAAGCGTTACCTGCGGGTCAACACCCTCAAGTGCACCCGGGACGAGCTGCAAGCCATGCTGGCCAAAGAGCATGTCACCACAGTGCCCGTCGACGGAGTGGAGACCGCCCTGCAAGTGACCTCGGACGCCGCCCTGTTCCGTACCCAGGCCTTTGCCGACGGCTGCTTCGAGCAGCAGGATGCCGGCTCCCAGCTGGTGGCCGCGGCCCTCGACGTCAAGCCCGGCATGCGGGTCATCGACGCCTGTGCCGGTGCCGGCGGCAAGACCCTGCACCTGGCCGCCATGATGCAGGGCAAGGGCCGTCTGCTGGCCATGGACGTGGAAGAGTGGAAACTGGAGAACCTCAAGCAGCGCGCCCGCCGCGCCGGTGCCCACAACGTGGAGACCCGGGTCATCACCAGCAGCAAGACCGTCAAGCGCCTTAAAGAAAGCGCCGATCGCGTGCTGCTGGACGTCCCCTGCTCCGGCCTTGGCGTGCTCAAGCGCAACCCGGATGCCAAGTGGCGCGACACCGCCGAGCGCCTGCCGGTGCTGGTCGCCCTGCAAGAGGAGATCCTGCAGCGCTACAGCCAGATGGTGAAGGTGGGCGGCCTGCTGGTCTACGCCACCTGCTCCATCCTGCCCGAGGAGAACCGCCAGCAGGTGGACAAGTTCCTCGCTGCCAACGAGCACTTCCGCCTGATCGGCGATCACAACGTCAGCCCGGCCGAGACCGGCTTCGACGGCTTCTACATGGCGCGCCTCGAACGCATCGCCTGATGTCTGTCGTGGGCACAAAGAAAAGGGGAGCCAGTGGCTCCCCTTTTTGCATTGCATGGTATGGATGCGGCGTTACTCGGCAGCAGCGTCATCCTGCTTGTGCTTGGCGGCAGTTTCCTTGATCAGGGTCTGCAGCTCGCCGGCCTGGAACATCTCGATCATGATGTCGCAACCACCGACCAGCTCGCCCTCGACCCACAGTTGCGGGAAGGTGGGCCAGTTGGCGAATTTCGGCAGCTCGGCGCGGATGTCCGGGTTCTGCAGGATGTCGACATAGGCGAAAGGCTCGCCGCAGGACATCAGGGCCTGGGAGGCCTGGGCAGAGAAACCGCAGCTGGGCAGCTTGGGGGATCCCTTCATGTAGAGGATGATGGGATTCTCAGCCAACTGCTGTTTGATCTTTTCAATAGTTTCCATAAATGCCTCACTGGAGCGATTTCGGCGGCCATTCTACTGCAATCCGGGCAGACCACAAACTGGCAAACCGTTGCGAATGAAAGAAGTCATGCATCAATACGCCGCAGCTTGATCCGGATCATGGCAAGAATCAAGGGTTGTTCGCTCATCTTTGATACTGCTACAATCGACGGGCTTTGGGCCGTCTGGCCCCCTCATTTCAAGAACAATTCTTTTCAAGATAGAAAAGAGTACGCAATGTCTTGCAACCGTCGCCTTCGCACGGACCAGCCAATGGAGAGTAGAAAATGGCTTTCGAACTTCCCGCTCTGCCCTATGCAATCAATGCTCTGGAACCGCACATCTCCCAGGAAACCCTGGAATACCACCATGGCAAGCACCACAACACCTACGTGGTCAACCTGAACAACCTGGTGCCGGGTACCGAGTTTGAAGGCAAGTCTCTGGAAGAGATCATCAAGACCTCCACTGGTGGCGTCTTCAACAACGCTGCCCAGATCTGGAACCACACCTTCTACTGGCACTGCCTCTCCCCGAACGGCGGTGGCGAGCCCACTGGCGCCCTGGCCGATGCCATCACCAAGGCCTTCGGCTCCTTCGCCGAGTTCAAGGATGCGTTCACCAAGTCTGCCATCGGCAACTTCGGCTCCAGCTGGACCTGGCTGGTGAAAAAGGCTGACGGCTCCCTGGCCATCGTCAACACCTCCAACGCCGGTTGCCCGCTGACCGAAGCCGGTACCACCCCGCTGCTGACCGTCGACCTGTGGGAACACGCCTACTACATCGATTTCCGCAACCTGCGTCCGAAGTACATGGAAACCTTCTGGGCCCTGGTCAACTGGGAATTTGTGGCCAAGAACCTGGCTGCCTGATAAGCCTTTCTTGCCAAAACGCCCCGCACTTGCGGGGCGTTTTTTTATGGTCGAATACCTGCCATCGACAACAAAGGCGCCCGCAGGCGCCTTGTGGAAGATGACCGTGCTTACTGGTCTATCTCGTCCATGTAATCGTCGAGGTTGCCATCATCCGCCGCCTCTGGCTTCTGCTCCTGGAGCTCGGGTTTACGGCCCGTCACCTTGCCATCGTTGTACTGCAAGTAGAAGTCCTTGGTCAGGGCGTAAGGATCCAGTGCGTTGTCGATGATGCGCTCCTGATCGATCAGCTTGGAGCGGGTACCGAGGCCATCCAGCGCCCAGTGCACCACCTTCAGCGGGAAGGTCAGCAGGGCATAGGGGAAGTAGATGGTATCGATGGTATCCCCCACCAGTTGCCGGGTGGTAGTGGGACCGTAGACCGGCACCATCAGATAGGCGCCATCCCCGATGTCGGCCTTGCCGAGCACGGTGTCCATCTCCAGCGTGTTGCGAGCCAGGCCCGCATGCTTGGCCACGTCGAACAGACCGAGCAGGCCCACAGTGGTGTTGAGGGTGAAGCGGCCCAGGTTGGTACCGGCCCCTTTCAGATCACCCACCAGCAGGTGGTTTACCATGCTGCTCGGCTCGTCGAAGTTGTCCACGAAATTCTCGATGCTGTCCCTCACTCCTTGCGGGACATAGCGGGCATAGCCGTGTACCACGGGGCGCGCCACATAGGGCTCCAGCACGTCATAGTTGACGGCCCACATGGCACGGTTGGGCCCCTGGAAGGGGTCGCGAGGATCGCTGGCCGTGCTGGATGCCCCGGGGCGGCTCGGGGTCTCGCCGAGATCCAGGCTCTCCGGGCCCGGCTTGGGAGGGCCGCCCGCACAGCCCGCGAGCAGCAATGCCACCGCCAATGCTCCTGAACGCAGATACATATGAAAGTCCTAAGATTTTTTTGGGTATTGATATGAATTATACAGGGGGCCCACCCCAAGGGGTGGGCCAAAAGCGTATTAGAGGGCGTGATCGATGCGGATGTCAATCGGCGCTGTGGGGATGGTGCTGGTCGGCACGGTGACAGAAACCCCTTCAAAGGCGCCTTCCTTGTTCATGACGTTGCCGCCCCGGGAGAGTCGCGCCTTGAACTGTAGCTCGGCATGGGCCGCCAGCTTGCTCCCCTCCATCATGGCATCCCCGTCCCCCAGGGAGAGGGTGAGCGGGAGATGCGGGCCAGCAATGCGCTTGACCGCGATGGGCATGGGCGGACCGTTGGGGATCACCGCAAAGACGAACAGATGGGCATCTTCCGGCATCTTTATACCCGGCGCCAGGGTGATGTGCAGGGGGAACTCCCCCTCTTTCACCGCCAGCACCTCGGCTTGTGCCTGGCCTTCGGCAGACGGGGTGGTCACGGCGATGCCACGCTGGCCAAGCTGCTGCCTGGCGTACTCCATGGAGCGCTCCACCATGGTGTAGCGGGCCGAGCCCGGCTCCAGCAGCGGCAACATCCCCTGCCAGCGGTCGAGGGCGGTCTGGAAATCCTCTTTTTGCAGGGCCATGAAGGCGTGGACGGAGCGGGCCTCGATGTTGGCCGGGTCCTCGGCAATGACCGCCTGCAACAGCTGATCCGCACGGGCTTCCTCCCCCGTCATCATCAGGGCCTGGGCATAGGGCACCGCCACCATGGCCTTCTGGGGCGCGAGGGCGTAAGCACGCTCCAGCGCCTCGCGGGCCATCTCGGGATCATTGCCATCCAGGGTCAGGCGCCCCAGCAGCAGCCAGCCGCGATAGTCGTTCGGTTCTTCTTTCAGCCGGGTTCGCAGGGCCAGGGTGAAGTCCAGCAGATCCTGCTCGGTCACCCGGGCGTCGCGCTCCACCAGGATGCGGTTGCTGAGCTCCCCCAACCGGCTGCTGGCATCCTGCCAGCGGCTCACCTCCTGCCAGGCGCCGAGCTTGGCGTAGAGGCCGATGCTCACCACCGCCAGCACCAGCACACCGGGGATCCAGATCAGGCTCTTGCCGCCACGGGCGGTCTGCTCCACGTCGGGAATGTCGTCCAGGAGGCTGCGCTGCAGCTCCACCAGGGATTCCGGCTCCTCCGCCAGTATCCCCTGCTCCCGCTCTTCCCCTATCTCCAGCAGGCGCTGGCGATAGAGCTGCTTGTTGAGGGCCGAGCGACTGATGCTCTGCCGGCCCTCGCCGCGCCAGAGCGGCACGATCAGCGCCAGGCTCGCCAGCACCAGCAGGGCCGCACCCAGTATCCAGAATGGGGTCATGGTTTCTCTTCCTCTTTGAGCAGGGCGGACAGCCTGGCCTGCTCTTCTGCACTCAGGGTGCCTTCAGGCTGTTGAAAGGGAGCAGGGGCATGGCGGCGGCTTCGCACCACCACGGTGACGACGCCAATCACGATGACCAACAAGGGGCCAAGCCAGAGGATCAGGGTCGAGGCCATCAGGGGGGGATCATAGAGAATGAAGTTGCCGTAGCGGGCCACCATGTAGTCCACCACTTCCTGCTTCTCCTTGCCCTCGCGCACCATCTGGTAGGTCTTGTCCCGCAGATCCTTGGCAAGCCCGGCGTTGGAGTCCGCAATGTCCTGGTTCTGGCACTTGGGGCAGCGCAGCTCCTTAGTCAGCTCGCGAAAGGTCTGCTCCTGGGCGTCGCTCTCGAAGGTGTAGACATCGATGGCGGCGCGGGCCTGTCCGGCACAGACGAGACCGGCCAGCAGCAACAGGGATGCAATCAGTGTTTTCATCGGGGAGGCCTCACTTCATGGCATCGAAGATGGGTTTGAGGGTACTGGCCCAGACGTCTGGGTTGATGTCCCCCACGTGGCGATAGCGGATGATGCCCTGGCTGTCGATGAAGAAGGTCTCGGGCGCGCCATAGACACCGAGATCCAGCCCCAGCATGCCGTCCGGATCGTAGAGGTTGACCTGGTAGGGATTGCCAAGCTCCGCCAGCCACTTGATGGCCTTGTCACGCTCGTCCTTGTAGTTCATGCCGACGATGTAGATCCCCTGCCCCGCCAACTCCTTGAGGTAGGTGTGTTCCCCGTAACAGGTCGGGCACCAGGTGGCCCAGACGTTGAGCAGCATGGGGCGCCCCTTGAGGATACTCCTGTCGTGCTGCTTGCCCAGGTCATAGATGTCCTGCAGGGTGAACACGGGCACCTCCTTGTCCACCATCACGGATTCGAGCTTGGTGGGATCGGAGTAGAGCCCCTTGAACAGAAACACGGCCCCCATCAGGAAGATGATGAAGGGCAGCAGATAGAGCCAGGTCTTCTTGCTCATGCCTTGGCCTCCTCGTCACGACGTCCGAAGCGGTAGCGCTTGTCCAGCATGGCCAGCACGCCGCCGAGGGCCATGAAGACGCCGCCGAACCAGATCCAGCGCACGAAGGGCTTGTAGTAGATCCGTACCGCCCAGGCGCCGTTGTCGAGCTGCTCGCCGAGCGCCGCATAGAGATCCCGGGTAACCCCCGCATCGATGGCCGCCTCGGTCATCGGCATGCGGCTCACGGTGTACATCCGCTTCTCGGGCTTGAGGAGGGCAACCTGCTTGCCATCCCGGTGCACTTCCAGCACGCCCTTGAAACCGTCGTAGTTGGGGCCGTTCTTCTCCTTGATGCCGGTGAAGACGAACTCGTAATCGGCGAACTGGACGCGATCGCCGGCCTGCATCCGCAGGTCCTTCTCGATGCTGTAGTTCTGGGTGCAGGCGATGCCGATGATGCTGACCGCGAGCCCCACGTGCCCCAGGATCATGGCCCAGTGGCTGTTGCCAAGCTTGCGCACGCCGGTGGCAAAACCGTGTTTGTGGGTGGCCCGCGCCCAGGTCTCCTGCACGCTGGTGACGATGACCCAGACGCCAAGCCCGATACCGAGCGCAGCCCAGGGTTTGAACGCCTCGGCAAAGAGTTTGGGCAACAGCAGAGCCGCGGCCAGGCTCAGCACCAGGGCGAGCATCACCTTGCCCTTGAGCTCACCGAGATCCTGGCGGCGCCAGCGGAACAGGGGGCCCACCCCCAGCAGCAGGGCGAAGGGGATGATGAGCCAGCTGTAGATGTGGTTGAAGAAGGGGGTGCCGATGGAGATGCTGCCAAGCCCCAGCTCCTTGTGCACCAGGGGCAACAGGGTGCCGAGCAGCACGGTGAGCAGGCCCGCCACCAGCAGGATGTTGTTGCCAAGGAGCAGGGTCTCGCGGCTCCACAGCTCATGCTTGCCGTGGCTCTTCACCTGGGAGCCCTTGAAGGCGAACAGCAGCAGGGAGCTGCCTATCACCGCCAGCAGGAAGCCCAGGATGAACAGACCCCGGGTCGGGTCCGAGGCAAACGCATGGACCGACACCAGCACGCCGGAACGCACCAGGAAGGTGCCGAGCAGACTCAGGGAGAAGGCCGAGAGCGCCAGCAGCACGGTCCAGGCCTTGAAGGTGGCGCGCTTCTCGCTCACCGCGAGGGAGTGGAGCAGGGCCGTGCCCGCCAGCCAGGGCATGAAGGAGGCGTTTTCCACCGGGTCCCAGAACCACCAGCCGCCCCAGCCGAGTTCATAATAGGCCCACCAGGAACCGAGCACGATGCCCAGCGTCAGGAAGACCCAGGCCGCCATGGTCCAGGGACGGGACCAGCGCGCCCAGGTGGCGTCCAGACGCCCCGTCATCAGGGAGGCGATGGCGAAGGCGAAGGCCACCGAGAAGCCCACGTAGCCCATGTAGAGCATGGGGGGGTGGAAGATGAGACCGGGATCCTGCAGCAGCGGATTGAGATCCCGCCCGTCCACCGGGAAATACGGCAGGGTGCGGGTGAAAGGATCCGAGGTGAACAGCACGAAGGCGGTGAAGCCCACCGAGATAAGGCCGAGCACCCCGAGTACCCGCGCCACTGCATCGAGCGGCAGGCGGCGGCTGAAGAGGGCTACCGCCGCCGTCCAGCCTCCCAGGGTCAGCACCCAGAGCAGCAGCGAGCCTTCATGGGCTCCCCACACCGCCGAGATGCGGTATTGCAGGGGCAGCAGGCTGTTGGAGTTGGTGGCCACGTACTGCACGGTGAAGTCGTTGTCGATAAAGGCCCAGGTGAGGCAGAGAAACGACAGCAGCAGCAGCAGGAACTGGCTGTAGGCGAGCGGGCGGGCCGCCGACATCATGCCAAGACGACCGAGATGGGCCCCGATCAGCGGGTAACTGCCCAGCAGCAGGGCGGTGGCGAAGGCCAGGATCAGTGAGAACTGCCCTAATTCCGGGATCATTGACTATTCCCTCTCGATTGCACGGAGAAACCTGCCGATTTGGCGGTATAAAGAAGTGAATTCTTGGCGCATACCGGCATCATTGCTTGGCTCCCTGCAACTGCGCCTCTGTGTATTCGGGCTTGAAGTGCATGCCGTTGGTGGCGTCGGCCACTTCCGGCGGCATGTAGTTCTCGTCGTGCTTGGCCAGCACCTCGAAGGCGGCGACCGTGGTGGCATCCTTGAGGGTGCCCTGGGCGACGATCCCCTGCCCTTCCCGGAAGAGATCCGGCAGGATGCCGTCAAACTCCACCGTCACCAGATGGCCGCCGTTGTCCACCAGCTTGAAGGCTACCTTGAGGCTCTGGGGATCCCGCACCACAGACCCCGGCACCACCAGGCCACCGATGCGCAGGCGCTGCCCCTCCTCGGGCTTGATCTTCTCCGGCCCCTTCCCTTCCACCAGCTCGCTCGGGGTGTAGAAGAGGTCGATGTTCTGGCTCAGGGCATAGAGCACCAGGCCAGTCACGCTGACAAGGCCCAGGCTGATGGCCAGGATGATGGTGAGGCGTTTCTTGCGGCGCGGGTTCATAGGGTGTTCTCCATCTGCTGGGCCGCCTTGCGGCGTGCCTCCCGAGCCTGCTTGTTGCGCAGTTCGCCGAGCAGGCTGCGGGTCTTCAATCGGGTGGAAATGACGATGCCGACCAGGCAGAGCAGGGTCAGACCGAAGGAGAGCCAGACGTAGAAGGCATAGCCTCCCATGGCCATGAAATCACTGAACGAGGCAAAGTGCATGCTTACTTCTCCTGCCTGGCGATGTCGGCGACCCAGGGGCGGTGCCACTCCCGCATCAGCAGCTCATTGCGAAAACGCATCAGGGTCAGGGCACCGAGAAACGCGGCGAACGCCAGGATCATGATGAGCAGCGGCCACAGCATCTCGGGGGAGATGGAGGGTTTGTCAAACTTGGTGATGGTGGCCCCCTGGTGCAGGGTGTTCCACCACTCCACCGAGTAGTGGATGATGGGCAGGTTGATCACCCCGACCAGCGCCAGGATGCCGGCGGCGCGGCCCGCCACCACCTTGTCGCTGAAGGCGTTGTAGAGGGCGATGACACCCAGATAGAGGAACAGCAGGATGAGCTCGGAGGTGAGCCGGGCATCCCACACCCACCAGGTGCCCCACATGGGTTTGCCCCAGGCGGCGCCGGTAAAGAGGGCAATGAAGGTGAAGACGGCCCCCACCGGGGCGATGGCCGCCACCGTCATGTCTGCCATGCGCAGTTGCCACACCAGGCCAATGAAGGCGGCCACCGCCATGGTGGAGTAGGCGCCCATGGAGAGGATGGCGGAAGGCACATGGATATAGATGATCCTGAAAGAGTCGCCCTGCTGGTAATCGGCGGGTGCGAAAGCCAGCCCCCAGACGGTGCCGATGATGAAGGCGAGCAGGCTTGTCACGGCAAACCAGGGCAGCAGGGTGCCGGCCAGCCCATAGGCGCGCTCGGGTTTGGCATAAGGGTGCAACCATTTCCACATAGCTCACGAAACCTTTCAGTTATTAATTTTTAAGTGGCGAGGGCTACCATACCCATGGGGGAAAAACATCATATCCCCCGAAAGCAATAAGCAGCCATCCCCTTGATCTATCTCAACTATCTCGCCCCTAACAAGGCTTCAAACGAAAATCTTTTCACCAAATCAATCAGTTGACACTCACCCGCAACGCCGCCGAGATGGCCAGGGGCGTCAGGGTCAATGCCCCCACCAGCATGGCCCCCAGGATGGCGAGCTGACCGGCATAGGGCAGTCCCATGCTCGCCGCGTCGATGGCGGACGTGGCGAAGATAAGCACCGGAATATAGAGCGGCAGCAGCAACAGGCTGAGCAGCACGCCCCCCTTGCGCAGCCCTGCGGTCAGCGCCACTCCGACCGCCCCGAGCAGGCTCAGCACCGGCGTACCGAGCGCCAGGGTGGCCACCACGGCCAGATAGGTCTTCAGCTCCAGGGAGAGCAGGATGGCGAGCAAGGGGGAGACCAGCAACAGCGGCAGACCGGTCAGCAACCAGTGAGCGATTACTTTGGCCAGGGCCAGCAACCCCAGGGGATGAGGCATCAGCATCATCTGCTCCAGGGCGCCGTCACTGAAGTCGTCACGAAACAGCCGCTCCAGGGAGAGCATGGCCGCCAGCAGGGCCGCCACCCAGATGATGCCGGGAGCGATGCGGGCCAGCAACTGGGGCTCGGGCCCGATCCCCAATGGAAACAGGGTGATGACGATGAGGAAGAACCAGAGCGGGTTGAAGATGTCGGCGCGCTGGCGCAGGGCCATCAGCAACTCGCGGTGAATAAGGTGTATGACGGCGCGCAGCATGGGCTACTCCTGCAACAGCGAGGTCAGGGAGAGGGTCTTGAGCCGCCCCTGCATCAGGGTCAGATCCTGGTGGGTCGTAAGGACCACCATGCCCCCCCTGTCCGCGTGGGCGAGGAACAACTGCTCCAGCACCCTGACCCCCTGCTTGTCGATGGCGGTGAAGGGCTCGTCCAGGATCCAGAGCGCCGGTCGCTCGCTCAGCCACAGCCTGGCCAACGCCACCCGTCGCTGCTGCCCGGCGGAGAGCTGTCCCGCGGGATAGTCTTCGAAACCGGCGAGGCCGACCTGGGCCAGCACCCGCCAGAGATCCACGCCGTCCCCGGCAGGGCCATGAAGCTTCTGGTAGAAGGAGAGATTCTCAAGGGGGGTCAGGGTCGCCTTGACGCCGGGCTGATGGCCCAGGTAAAGCAGGCTGGCGTGGTATTCATCCCGGCAATGGCGGATATTCTCCCCATTCCAGCACACCTCGCCAGCAAAGGGCTGGGAGAGGCCGGTGAGCAGGCGCAACAGGCTGGTCTTGCCCACCCCGTTGGGACCCTCAATCTGCATCAAATCCCCGGCACGCACCGCGAAGGAGAGATGTTCAAACAGGGTGCGATCTTCACGCACGCAGCTCAGATTGTTCGCTTGAAGCAGCATGGGGATGTAATCGTTGAAAATGAGGCGGCCTGCATCTTAACACAGGATCCGGAGGCGTCTTTTCAAAGATGCCAATAATCAACAGGATTTGTGGGGAAGATCGCGCCCCCACCAAAGAGATTGATGCCAAAGGATTATCCACTGTCCCGGCATCGAGAAAGAGGTGGCCACGGGTCGAACAGAAAGCGGGGAGGCACCGGCCTCCCCGCGACACATCCGTCAGCTGCGTCCCTTTCGCAAGGAAATAAGCAGCTCCGCTTCCGCCTGGGGCAACTCGCACTCGCTCATCACCTCGTCCAGATCGGCACCAAGCTCCACCATCTTGGCGGCGCGGCTGTAGAGGCGGCGCTCCGGATCCTGCAACGTCAGCTCCTGCTGGCTGTCGTGGATCTTCTGCATGGCCCCTTCTGCGGCTTGCAGACGCTGACCCATGCCGATGGCGCCCGTGTGCAGCTCCATCATCTGCTTGCGCAGACTCTCGAGCTGCCCCTGCAGCGCTTCCACCCTGGCCTCGGACTCTCGCTGGCGACGACGGTGCCCCAGGATCCCGTAAAGGGCCAGCACCAGTGCGAGCAAGGACAACCCCAAGGCTGCAAATTCAATCATCAAACCATCACCTTACCGTCACAGGGAGGCGGACAGGTGCCATCGCCCCCGTCCGCACGTTCCCGTCCCTGTTACAGGGAACCAATGTCTTCCCACTCTTCGTCGGAGAGCAGCTTGTTGAGATCCACCAGGATCAGCAGTTGGCCGTCACGGTTGCTGACGCCCTGGATGAACTTGGCGCTCTCCTCGGTGCCCACCGCCGGGGCGGCATCGATCTCGGAGGAGCGCAGATAGACCACCTCGGCCACGCTGTCCACCATGATGCCGATCACCTGCTTCTCCGCCTCGATGATGACGATGCGGGAGTTCTCGCTCACGTCCCCGGCCGGCAGGCCGAAACGGGAGCGGGTATCGATGACGGTCACCACGTTGCCACGCAGGTTGATGATACCCAGCACGTAGTCAGGTGCACCCGGGACCGGAGCGATCTCGGTGTAGCGCAACACTTCCTGAACCTGCATCACGTTGATGCCATAGGTCTCGTTTTCCAACTGGAAGGTCACCCACTGCAGCACTTCGTCTTCGGCCAGATTCTGTGCAATATTGCGCTTCTCTGTCATCTTCTTGATCCTTGTATGAACCCGTCAACGGGTAAAATTAGCAATAAAACCATGGCGATGCCGATGTTGTCAGCGGCCTTCGATGTTCACGCCCCGGCCAAGCAGCAGCAAGAGCTCCCTGACGTGCAGCAGGGCACACATCTTCTCCTTGACCATGCCGGCCAACCAGGGGCGCTTGCCCTCCTGATGGCGCCACTTCACCTGGTCCCGGTGCAGCAGTTCTGTGCCCTTCAACTGGTGACAGGCCAATCCCCAGGGTGATTCTCCCAGCATAATCAGATATTTGTAATCGTCCATCTCCAGATGCTGGCCCGGCATGACCCACTGGGCCGTGTCCACCACGTTCATCTTCTGCTCGCGGGAGGTCATGATCCCCTTGTACCAGCCCGGCTGGCCGAAGAGAGAGGTCACCTCCCCCAGTTGATGGATGCCCCCCAACTCGGTCAGAGGCACCGCAAACGTCACCCCGGCCACGTCGAAGAAGAGCGCCTGAAACTCGTTGCCGGTATCCAGGTTCTCCCAGGTCGACGGTGCGGGCGCCGCCTCGAGGACGGGCGCGGGTTCTGCCACCACGAGGGCGACGGGCTCGACCTCCTCCACCACGGCTTCCACCACCGGCTCTGCCAGAGCGACCAGAGGCTCACTGTCAACCACCTCCGCCTCGAGCTGGAATGGCTCGACATGCACCTCTTCGTGGCTCAGGGCATCCATCTCGAACTGGACCTGTCCCACCTGGGCAAGCAGCTCGCTCAGCTGGGCCAGTCGGGTATCGGCTTCAAGATAGGGGGTGCCAGCCACCTCCGGCACGGCGACGGTCTGACGTTGCAACGCAGGGGTCGGTGCTTCGTCTTCGGGATCTTCCCGCAGCAGGGCATCGTCCAGCAGCAGGGAGTGGAAATAGTCGTCCATGGCCCGAACCTGGGTGGTCTCTCTCACGGCATCACCTCCTGGGTCCGTTGACGCTCCAGCGCGTCGAGATGGTTGAGCAGGGTCTCATAGGCATAGGTGCCCCGGCTGCCCGGTGCATAGATGGAGGGAGGAATGTGCACCAGACTGGCATCCCTGAATTTGGTGTCGATGGGAATGACCGCATTCCACACCGCCTCCCCATACTGCTCCTTGATGGACTGCAATGTCATCAGGGAGGCGCGGGTACGCTTGTCAAACATGGTCGGAATGATGGTGTAGCGGAACTTCTCCCGCTTGGAGCGCTGCATGATCTCGAAGGTCTTCATCATCCGCTCCAGCCCCTTGAGGGCCAGGAATTCGGTCTGTACCGGCACCAGGATGCGATCGCAGGCCGCCAGCGCGTTCACCATCATGACCCCCAGCACCGGCGGGCAGTCGATGAGCACGTAGTCGAACTGATCCTGCACCCGCAGCAGAGCGCGCTTGAGCACCAGCCCCATTCCTTCCCGGTTGCCCATCACCCGATCCAGCGTGGCCAGGGTAATCGAGGCGGGCAGCAGGCTGATGTTCTCGAATCGGGTCTTGAGGGTCATCCGGTTGACCAGCTCGGCGCTGGGTTTGGCCGCCTGGAACAACTCGTACAGGGTGCCTTCCAGCCTGTCCGAGTCGAAATCGAGATAGGAGGTCAGGGAGGCGTGGGGGTCGGTGTCGATCAGCAGTACCCGCTGGCCACGCTGGGCCAGAATGCCCGCCAGGGAGACGACCGTGGTGGTTTTACCGACTCCACCTTTCTGATTGGCAACCGTCCAAACAATCACTGTATCAATCCTGCCTTGTTGTTATGCGTATGCCCCCACCGGGCAGCGCGATCACCCTGATCTTTTCACTGTCGACACTCTGCGGTGCGTCCTGCACCGGTGCCACCGTCAGCGGTTTGACGGGGGCTGGCGGCACCCAGGCGAACCTGGATATGGCGACCACCACCTTGCGATTCTGTAATCGTCCCTGCTCGGTGCCATTGTCGACGAAGGGGGAAAACTCTCCGTACGCCTCGTAGGCGAGCCGACCGGGAGCCACCCCCTTGCCCACCAGGGCATTGAGCACTGCCTCGGCACGGGCCGCTGACAATGTCCAGTTGGAGCGGAAAATTTCGTTGTTTATCGGTTGGTTATCCGTGTAGCCCCGCACCCTGACATAGTTATCGACCGGTTTGAGAATACCTGAAAGCGTATCGAGCACGGGTGCGGCATTGCTCCCCAGAAAAGCGCTGCCACTGTTGAACAGGAGACCTGAACTCAGCTCCACCGTCAGCCAGTTGTCATCCTGCGCAAGCTTCACCACCCCTGCATCGACCAGGGCGCCCATGGACTCCTGGATCTGCATGTCGATCTGCGCAAGAGCCGTGCCATCTTGCGAGACGGGCGTGCCCGTGATGGGTGCCCGCGAGGGGGACGCAGAGGCCTGGCTCTCCAGCAGGCTGGGGGCGGCCGAGACCGGGTTGTCCAACAAGGAATTGCCCCGCCCTTCCAGCAGACCATCGCTGCGCGGCGCCTGGTTGAAGGCCTGAGTCATGCCCTCGATGACGGCGCGGTACTCCTCCTTGTTGACGATGGCAACGGAGTAGAGCACCACGAAAAGGGCGAAGATGAGCGTCATGTAATCGGCATAGGAGACCAGCCAGCGATCGAGATGCTCTCGCCCTTGCAGGTGCAAACGATAGCGCTTGCGCATGGCTACTCCCCTTTCAGATAAGCCCGTAACCGCCTTTCAACCTGCGGGCCGTTCTCCCCGTGGGCGATGGCCAGAAGCCCCTCCAGGGTCATCTCCTGATAGAGGCCGTAATGGTAGTGGAAGGCGCGCAACCGATTCGCAATTGGAAGATAGAGCAAGTTGGCAAAGCCCACCCCGTAGATGGTGGCGACGAAGGCCACGGCAATGCCCGCCCCCAGGGTGCCTGGCTCCTCCAGATGAAACATGGCCTGGATGAGGCCAATCACGGCCCCGATGATGCCGATGGTGGGGCTGTACCCCCCCATGGACTCGAACACCCTGGCCGAGTGCTCGTTGCGCTCCTGCTCGATGTCGATATCCGCCTCCAACAGGCTGCGAATATCCTCGATGGAGACGCCATCCACAATCATGGAAAGCCCCTGGCGGGTGAAGGGATCGGGCTCGGCCTCGGCCTGGTTTTCCAGCGCCAGCAAGCCTTGCTGGCGGGCGAACTGAGCCCACGCCTTCAGGCGCTCGGCCTGCTCCGCAAGATCCAGCTGCGGCGGAAACAGCATCCAGGTAGCCTGCCTCAGGGCACTGAGCAGGTACCTGCGGGGAGTCTGCAAGATCACCGCCCCCCAGGTTCCCCCGACGACGATGACAAAGGCCGGGCCATCCAGCAGGGTCAGCAGGCTCCCGCCATGCCACCACTGGGCGATGGCGACGGCCCCCAGCGCCAGCACCAGGCCGAGCATGCCCATGGTCAGCGGCCCAACTCGACCAGAATGCGCTGGGCCACCCGATCCAGCGGCAGGGATTCGCTTGCTATGCCCGCCTTGGCAACGGCCTGGGGCATGCCATAGACCACACAGGAGGCTTCATCCTGCGCCCAGATGGTCGCCCCCTGCTCCTTGAGCAGACGGGCACCGTCGCGGCCATCCGCGCCCATGCCGGTCAGGACGATGGCCAGCACCTTGTCGCCATAGGTCTTGGCGGCGGAGGCGAAGGTGATGTCCACACAGGGTTTGTAGTTGACCTTGTCATTGCCATCGATGATGCGAAGACGGGCACCGGGCCCGCGCCCTTCCAGCAGCATCTGCTTGCCACCGGGGGCAAGATAGGCCTGACCCGGCTTGAGCACGTCGCCATCCTGCGCCTCCTTGACCCCTATCTGGCACAGCCCGTTGAGGCGGGCGGCAAAGGCAGCGGTGAAGGTGGCCGGCATGTGCTGGATCAGCAGAATGGGATGAGGGAAATCCCCCGGCAGCTTGGTCAGCACGTTCTGCAGTGCCACAGGCCCGCCGGTGGAGGTACCGATGGCAACCAGCTGGTAACTCTTGCCACTGCGCTTGAACGCGGCGGGAGCCGCCGCTGCTCGCGCAGGCTCGGGCTGGCGTTCGGCCAAGGGACGATTCAGGGCCCCCGTGACGGCGGACCGTACGGCAGGCTCGGGGGCACGGGGCCGGGTCGCCATCAGGAAGCGTTTGCGAGCGATCTCCTTGACCCGCTGCTGCAGCAGGTTGACGGCTTCGTCCTTGTCCCGGGCGATGTCTTCAAACTTCTTGGGCAGAAAATCGAGGGCGCCCGCATCCAGCGCATCCAGGGTTGCCTTGGCTCCCTCGTGGGTCAGGGAGGAGAACATCAGGATGGGGGTCGGACACTTGGCCATGATCTCGCGCACAGCGCTGATGCCGTCGAGCACCGGCATTTCAATGTCCATGGTAATGACGTCGGGCCGCAACTGCTGCGCCTTGTCTACCGCCTCCCGCCCGTTCTGGGCCGTGTCGATCACCGTCATCAGGGGATCCTGATTGATGATTTCGCTGACCCGGCGGCGGAAGAAACTCGAATCGTCGACCACTAATACCTTGACTGCCATTGTTATTCTTTTAACTCCTTGAGCCTGGCGCTCAGTGGCGACGGGCATAGGCCTTGAGCAGGCTGGGTACATCCAGAATGAGGGCGATGCCGCCGTCGCTGGTAATGGTAGCGCCGGCCATGCCGGGGGTACCTTGCAGCAGGTTGTCCAGGGGCTTTATCACCACCTCTTCCTGACCGATGAGGTTGTCTACCACGAAGCCAACCTGCTGGGTGCCGATCTGGACGATGACCACGTGGCCCTGGTCCTGGCGGGCCGTCTTGCCGGCACCGCGTACCAGCCACTTGTGCAGGTAGAACAGCGGAATCGCCTTGTCACGGACGATGATGGTGAGCTGGCCATCCACCACGTTGGCCTTTTTCAGATCCAGGTGGAAAATCTCATTCACGCAACCGAGGGGCAGGGCGAAGGTCTGTTGACCCACCTCCACCATCAGGGTCGGCAGAATGGCCAGGGTCAGGGGAACCTTGATCTCGAGACGGGTGCCCTTGCCCCAGGTGGAATCGATGTGCACCGAGCCATTGAGGCTGACGATGCTGGTCTTCACCACGTCCATGCCCACTCCACGGCCGGAGATGTCGGAGATCTCCGACTTGGTGGAGAAGCCGGGGGCGAAGATCAGGTTGTAAGCATCGTTGTCGCTCATGCGCGCCGCGCTGTCAGCATCGAGCACGCCACGGCTGATGGCGATGGACTTGAGCTTCTCCGGGTCCATCCCTGCGCCGTCATCCTCGATGCAGAGCAGAATGTGGTCCCCTTGCTGGGAGGCGCTCAGGGTGATGGTGCCCTGACGGGGCTTGCCCGCCTTCTCGCGCACGTCCGGCATCTCGACGCCATGGTCGCAAGAGTTGCGCACCAGGTGAACCAGGGGGTCGGCCAGGGCCTCCACCAGGTTCTTGTCCAGATCCGTGTCCTCACCCACCATCACCAGCTCGATCTCCTTCTTGAGGGTACGAGCCAGATCGCGCACCACGCGCGGGAAGCGGCCGAATACTTTCTTGATAGGCTGCATGCGGGTCTTCATGACCGCGCCCTGCAGATCGGCGGTCACGACGTCGAGGTTCGCGACAGCCTTGGACATCTCTTCGTCATTGCTGGCGATGCCGAGGCTCACCAGGCGGTTTCTCACCAGCACCAGTTCGCCCACCATGTTCATGATGACGTCCAGGGTCTTGGTATCCACCCGCACCGTGGTATCGCTCTGTACCGCGCTGCTCTCGGCGGGAGCGGCCTGCTTGGCAGGGGCGGCCTTGGCTGGCGCTGGGGGCTCTGCCGGCGCGGGTTTGGCGGCCACCGGCGCCTTGGGCGGCGTCACCGGGGCTGCGGGGGCAGCGGGTGCCGGGGCCTTGGGTTCGGGAGCGGGCGCTGGAGCAGACGCCAGACTGTGCTGCGGCGCCTGGCCACGGCCGTGCAGTTCATCCAGCAGGCGCTCGAACTCATCGTCGTCGATGAGCTCGTCCACCTCTTTCTGGACCGACTGCAGGGGGGCCAGATCGGGGGCACCACCGTGCTGGCCCTGACCATGGAGCTGGTCGAGCAGGGCTTCGAATTCGTCGTCTGTGATGTCACCTGAACCGCTCAGCACGGGGGCGGCAGAGACCGTCGGCGCTTTGCCGACACCGTGCAGCTCATCGAGCAGGCGTTCAAATTCGTCGGCGGAGATCTCGTCGATGGAGCCACCGCCATTGACGGCGACAGGCGCCACCTCGGCGATGACCTCGGGTTCTGGTGCGGGTTCGGGCTCAGGCTCGGGTGCTGGCTGGGCCGCCACGCTGGCGGTACGCAGCTGCTCCTGCCCTTCCGGCTTGCACAGCTCGTGCAGATCGTGCAGCAGATCGGGAGAAGCGGGGCTTATCTCTTCGCGGTTCTGGACCTGGGCAAACATGACGTTGATGGCATCCAGCGCCTGCAAGATGACATCCATCAGCTCGGCACTGAGGGTCCGCTTGCCGTTGCGCAGCATGTCGAACAGGTTCTCGGCACCGTGACAGACATCCACCAGTTCGGTGAGGGAGAGGAAGCCCGCTCCCCCCTTGACGGTGTGGAAGCCGCGGAAGATGGCGTTCAACAGGTTCTTGTCATCGGGCCGCTTTTCCAAGTCGACCAGTTGTTCAGACAACTGTTCCAATATTTCTGATGCTTCGACCAAAAAGTCTTGCAGTATGTCTTCATCAACTTCGAAGGCCATGCGTCACTCCATTAGAATCCCAGGCTAGACAGCAGATCGTCCACATCATCTTGACCATTGACCACA
Source organism: Aeromonas sp. QDB25 (assembly GCF_027707725.1). Classification (NCBI taxonomy): domain Bacteria; kingdom Pseudomonadati; phylum Pseudomonadota; class Gammaproteobacteria; order Aeromonadales; family Aeromonadaceae; genus Aeromonas; species Aeromonas sp. QDB25. Next base: position 22,844 of record NZ_JAPCIZ010000008.1, read on the forward strand.
TCTGAGCGGGTCTGCGGGTTCATGATGGGGCCTTCCGCCTCGATGCCGCTCACTGGCAGGCTACGTGCCGAATTGTCGCTAACGCCCTCACCGAACATGGTCAGCATCTCTATCAACTTCGTTTCAACTTCCTGCACCAGTTTGATCACCTTGCGGATCATCTGACCGGTCAGGTCCTGGAAATCCTGAGCCATCAGAATTTCCGTCAGCAGTTGTCGTAACTTATCGGCATCCGTCTCAGAAGCCTTAATAAAATCATTCAGTTGATGGCACAGCGCCTTGAATTGACCCAGCTCGAGATCCCGGCTCATCAGGGCATTCCAGTTGGGCATGACCAGCTGAATGTTGTCGTTGAGTCGATCGGCGATGGGCAGACTGGCCTCGACCGCATCCATGGTGCGATTGGCCGCCTTGTCCGTCATGTCGATGACATAGCTCAGACGCTCCCGGGCATCCGGGATCTCATGGGTGGCCAGGTCGGGGATCCTGGGATCCAGGCGAAAATCCTGCAATGAATTGTGCAATTGGCGGGTCAGCTGCCCCACCTTGTCAAACAGGGCCGCCGCGTTGGGGGCGCACACATCGGCGAGGATGGTATCGGCCTGTTCAAACTCTTCCCGCTCCAGGTGGGCAACCAGCATCCTTGCCTGGTCAAGCGAGATCATGGCACTCGTTTTGGCCTTCATCCCTGCCGCTCCTTAGCCGATACGTTCAAAGATTTTGTCGAGCTTCTCTTTGAGGGTGGCAGCGGTGAACGGCTTGACGATATAGCCATTGACCCCGGCCTGGGCGGCTTCGATGATCTGCTCGCGTTTGGCTTCGGCAGTCACCATCAGAACCGGCAGGTGCTTGAGCTTGTCGTCGAGGCGAATCGCCTTGAGCAGGTCGATGCCCTGCATGCCGGGCATGTTCCAGTCGGTGACCACGAACTGGAAGTCGCCATTTTTCAGCATCGGCAACGCCGTGTTGCCATCGTCTGCTTCATGGGTATTGTTGTATCCCAGGTCACGCAGCAAGTTCTTGATAATCCGGCGCATCGTTGAAAAGTCATCGACGATGAGGATTTTCATGTTCTTGTCCAAAGTTCCTCCTAAATAGCCGCCAAGACGGCTCACTTACATGATGCAGATCGCAGGTTTTATGGTGCGGATTATGCCTTAGAGTTGTGCTCCAGTGTAGCCAGTACAACCACTTATAAATTCCAATCTCGCAAACGGGCGCGCAGCCTGTGCATGGCCTGACTATGAATCTGGCTCACCCGAGATTCACTCACACTCAATACTTCACCGATCTCGCGCAGATTCAGCTCTTCATCGTAATAAAGGGACAGCACCAGCGCCTCCCGCTCCGGCAGGCGGGCGATGTGCTCGGCCAGGGCCCCCTGGAAGCGCTCGGCCGCCAGATCGTCGAATCCTCCCTGACCGTTGCCGTCATCGGGATGACCGATGACATCTTCGCTGACACCCAGATCCTCGATGCCGATGATCTTGCCGCAGGAAACATCCTGCAGCATGGCATGGTACTCCCCGAGGGACACCCCCATATTGGCGGCCACCTCGGTGTCTCTGGCATCCCGGCCATGGGCCTGCTCCACGTTCTCGATCGCTTCTGCGATGGCACGGCTGTTGCGGTGCACCGAGCGGGGCACCCAGTCTCCGCGGCGGATCTCGTCGAGCATGGCACCACGGATGCGGATGCCGGCATAGGTTTCAAAGCTGGCGCCCTTGCTGCCGTCAAAGTTGCGGGAAGCTTCGAGCAGCCCAATCATACCTGCCTGGATCAGGTCATCCAGCAAGACACTGCTTGGCAGGCGAGCCAATAAATGCTGGGCAATCCGCTTGACCAGCGGAGCGTGTCGCTCGACCAGCACGTAGGAATCCTGATGACGCAAGTATGCTTGGGCTTTATTCACGGGAGTCTTCCTGTGTTATGACCGGCTTTTGCAACAAGTTTTCCAGGAAAAATTCGAGGTGGCCCCCCGGCTGATTCGGGATGGGCCAGCTCGCCGCCTTGTTCGCCAGGGCACGAAATGCCAGGGCGGCAGGGGATTTTGGAAACGCCTCAACTATCAGTTTCTGCTTGCGCACCGCGGCCCGCAGGTTGGTGTCGTAAGGCACGCAGGCCACCAGCTCCAGGGAGGTATCCAGGAAGCGGTCGGTGACCCGGGTCAGCTTGGCGAACAGCTCCTGTCCCTCGCGCAGGGAGCGGACCATGTTGGCCACCACCTTGAAGCGGAACACACCGTGATCCTTGGAGAGGATCTTGATGAGCGCGTAGGCATCCGTGATGGAGGTAGGTTCATCGCACACCACCACCATGATGTCCTGGGCGGCACGGGTGAAACTCAGCACCATGTCGGAAATCCCCGCCGCCGTGTCCACCAGCAACACGTCCACCTGGGTCTTCATCTCGCTGAAGGCGCGGATGAGCTCGGCATGTTGTACCGGGGAGAGCTCGACCATGGACTGAGTGCCCGAGGTGGCCGGCACTATCATCATGCCGTAGGGCCCCTCGACGATGATGTCGTCTATGGTGCACTCCCCGGCCAGCACATGGGAGAGGTTGCGATGCACCCTCAGCCCCAGCATGACGTCGACGTTGGCCAGACCAAGGTCGGCGTCCAGCACCAACACCCGCTTGCCCTGGGCGGCCATGGCTCCCGCCACGTTCAGGGTCACGTTGGTCTTGCCGACGCCCCCCTTGCCTCCGGACACGGCGATCACTTTCACTCGATTGTTTTGACGCATTTTGCGCAGACCACTCGCCTGATCCATATACATGTTACTCATAAAACTCCGAATCTTCGGATTCGCCAAAACCCGATCCCCAGAAATAGGGATCTTCTGCTTCCCGTTCCAGCGACCCCATGGCGGCACCGACCAGCAGCGCCGCGTTGGCAACTTGAATATCTTCCGGCACCCGTTGCCCGTCGGTGATGTAACTGATGGGCAGGGCGTTTTGAATGCACACGTTGATCACTTCACCCAGATTCAGGCTCTCGTCGAGCTTGGTCAGAATGCAGCCAGAGAGCGGAATGCGCCGGAAGTGATCCACCGCCTCCTGCATCACCCGTCGCTGGGAGGTGGCCGACATGACCAGATAACTGCGGATGCGCACCTTGGCATTCTTCACCAGGGTGTCGAGCTGTTCGGTCAGGCGGATATCCCGCTGACCCACCCCGGCGGTGTCGATGAGCACCAGCCGGCGATGGCGGAACTGATAGAGGGCACTGGCCAGCTCTTCGGCGTCCCGCACCTGACGCACCGGGCAACCCATGATGCGACCATAGGTCTGTAGCTGTTCGTGGGCCCCGATCCGGTAGTTGTCCGTGGTAATGAGCGCCACCTGCTCGGCGCCATACTTCATGGCAAAGCGGGCCGCCAGCTTGGCGATGGTGGTAGTCTTGCCCACCCCGGTCGGTCCGAGCAAGGCCACCGCCCCCCCCTGGCGCAGGATCTCGTCCTCGCTGATCTTGAGCTGGGCCGCCAGCACCTCGGCCAGCTGGGCCATGGCCTGATGGATCGGCATGTCTTCGGGGATGAGGCCCGCCAGCTGATCGGCGAAGGCATCGTCGAACCCCATCTTCTTGAGTTCCTTGATGAGCAGGGCGCGCATGGGTTCGCGGCGCTCCACCTCCTGCCACATCAGGCCGGAGATCTGGTGCTCCAGCAGCTTGCGGATGCTGGCCATCTCCTTGCGCATCCCCTCCATCTCCTGATCCCGCTGGGCGGACTGGGCCTGGCGCGGGGCGGCCGCAGGACGGGCCTTGGGCTTGGCGGGCTCGGGAGCGGCGCCCCACTGGCCCTGTTCGGCCAGGGTTCTGGGAGCACTGGCCGCGCCCGCCAGTCCGGCGGACTGGGTGCCGGCAGCGCCATTGGCGGGCCAGGAGGCCGAGGCTGGCTGACCGTTACCTCCGTTGCCAGACCATGATCCCGGGGCGCCATTGCCACCCGCCGGGTTGGCCGGATTGAGCTTCTGCTGGCGTGCCAGCAGGGCCGCCAGGGTATCGGCGTAGTATTCGTTCTGTTCCTTGGGTGGCGCCGACCTCGTCATCTGTTTGCCCGCAGACGAGATATTGACGCTCTCTTCATTCAACTGACGGCGAACCGGCGCGTCTTTGGGCCCCGGTACCTGGGATTGATAATCGACGGCCGCGACTATCTCCACCCCACCGGTGACCTTTTTGTTGGACATGATGACGGCATCGGGTCCGAGAGTCTCCTTGACCTCGGCCAGCGCCGTGCGCATGTCTTTGGCAAAAAACCGCTTAATCTTCACCCGTCATCTCCGCTAACTAGCCCTGTCCCACCGCACTGACGATGCGGATCTGCTTGTCGTCAGGCACTTCCTGATAGGACAGCACGCGTAATCCAGGAATGGCATTCTTGACAAATTTCGCCAGGGTATTGCGCAATATCCCCGATGTCAGAAGCACGGCCGGCTGGCCTTCCAGTTCTTGTCGTTGAGTGGCTTCCACCAGGGAGCGTTGCATCCGCTCCGCCAGTCCCGGTTCGATACCGGCGCCATCTCCCCCACCTGCTTGCAGGGATTGATGCAATATACGTTCCAGTTCTGGTGACAAGGTGATCACCGGCAGCTCGGGTTCGGGGCCGGCAATCTCCTGCACAATCAATCTGCGCAGGGCGATCCGGCAGGCTGCGGTCAGCACTTCCGGGTCCGGGCTGCGGGGCGCATATTCCACGAGGGTCTGCAGGATAGTGCGCATATCGCGAATTGGCACGCCTTCATTGAGCAAATTCTGCAATACCTTCACCAGGTTGCCCATGCTGATCACCTCGGGAACCAGTCCTTCCACCAGCTTGCTCTGATGCTTCCCTATCATGTCGAGCAGTTGTTGCACCTCGTCATGACCCAGCAGCAGCGCCGCATGGTTGGAGAGGATCTGGCTCAGGTGGGTAGCCACCACGGTGGCCGCATCGACCACGGTGTAGCCAAGGGTCTGGGCCTGGGAGACCTGCTCCTTGGCGACCCAGACCGCCTCCAGCCCGAACGCCGGGTCCTGGGTGGCGATACCGTGGATCTGGCCGAACACCTGCCCCGGGTTGATGGCCATCTCCTTGTCGTGATAGACGGTGGCTTCCCCCGTGCTCACCCCCATCAGGGTGATGCGGTACTGGTTGGGGGCAAGATCCAGGTTGTCGCGAATGTGGACGGCAGGCACCAGAAAGCCCAGCTCCTGGGAGAGCTTCTTGCGCACCCCCTTGATCCGGTTCAGCAGCTCGCCCCCCTGATTCTTGTCCACCAGAGGTATCAGCTGATAACCCACCTCCAGGCCGATGATGTCCACCGGCATGACGTCGTCCCAGCTGAGATCCTTCTGCTCCACCGGGGCATCCCCCTGGGCCGGCATGAGTTCGCCGCTCGCCGCCTTCGCCTTGTTCTGCTTCTCGCGGCGCAGCAGCCACCAGGCGCCCGCCGCCGCCACCGCCCCCAGGCTCAGGAAAGCCAAGTGCGGCATGCCGGGTACGCTGCCCATCATCAGCAGGATGCCGGCGGAGATCACCAGCGCCTTGGGATTTTCGAACAGTTGGCCGAGTACCGCTGTCCCCATGTCCTGGTCGGTATTCTGACGGGTGACGATGATGGCCGCGGCAATGGAGAGCAGGAGCGAGGGGATCTGGGCGACCAGACCGTCACCGATGGCGAGCAGGGTATAGACCTGGGCCGCTTCGCCGAAGGTGAGCTGGTGCTGCATCATGCCGATGATGAAGCCGCCGATGATGTTGATGAAGAGGATCATGATGCCGGCGATGGCATCCCCCTTCACGAATTTGGAGGCACCGTCCATGGAGCCGTAGAAGTCCGCTTCCTGAGTCACGTCCTGACGGCGCTTCTTGGCCTCTTCCTGGTTGATGAGACCGGCGTTCAGGTCCGCATCGATGGCCATCTGCTTGCCGGGCATGGCGTCAAGGGTGAAGCGGGCGCTCACCTCGGAGATCCGGCCCGCCCCCTTGGTGACCACCACGAAGTTGATGATCACCAGGATCATGAAGACGATGATGCCCACGGCATAGTTGCCGCCGATCACCACGTTGCCGAACGCCTCGATCACATGGCCTGCCGCCGCGGTGCCGTTGTGGCCTTCCAGCAACACCACCCGGGTGGAGGCGACGTTGAGGGCGAGCCGCAGCAGGGTGGCGATCAGCAAGACGGTGGGGAAGGCGGCAAATTCCAGGGGGCGGCGGGTATAGACCGCCACCAGCAGCACCACGATGGAGAGGGCGATGTTGAAGGAGAAGAGGATATCCAGCATCAGGGGCGGAATGGGGAGTACCACCATCCCCAGAGAGGCCAATACCAGCAGCGGCGTCCCTACCCCTCTGCTGAGCAGCCACTTGTACTCTTTGAAACGGCCCAGTCCCGCTTTGAATCCCATCGTGCTTCTCAATGATAAACTGCCAATGACGGATTAAAGCAAATATCAAGCCAAGGATTCAATGCATTGATCTATTTGGTTTTTATTTTAACGCTGTCAGAAGTCCGTCGTTGGCGTCACGGGGAATGGTGACAGGGGGAAGCTGCCTTCACCAAGCCGGCCAAAGGCCAGCCCAGGCCATGGGGCGAGGCGCCGCGCCTCGACAGGGAGATTGCGGCCTTGTTTGCGACACAGGGGAGAGATCGGATGGTGGGGCCATCCCACCGCTTTATTTGCGAAACGCGGGGGCGCAAGGGAGAGCACCCGGGATCAGGCTGCCTCCACTGCGTTATTTGCGAAACTCGGGTGGAATGGGCAGATCCTTGGCGATGGGGGTCGGGCGCCGGCCGCGGCCACGGCGAAACTTCTTGAGCTGATAGACATAGGCCAGGACCTGGGCGACGGCGGCGAAGAGCCCCTCCGGGATCTCCTGGCCAATCTCGGTGGCGTGGTAAAGAGCCCGGGTGAGCGGCGGGGAGGACATGACGGGGATGTCGTATTCGCGCCCGATCTCCCGGATCTTCATCGCCACCTCGTCGACCCCCTTGGCCAGTACCTTGGGCGCCGCCCCCGGCTTGCCCGCATCGTATTTGAGCGCCACCGAGTAGTGGGTCGGGTTGGTGATGATCACATCGGCCTTGGGGACATCCCCCATCATGCGGCGCATGGCCATCTGCATCTGCAACTGGCGTATCCGCCCCTTGACCTCGGGCTTGCCTTCGCTGTCCTTGAACTCGTCCTTGATCTCCTGCTTGGTCATCTTGAGCTGGCGATTGTGGTTCCAGCTCTGGAACGGCACATCGATGGCGACAATGGGGATCAGGGCGCAGCAGAGGATGATCAGCATCCAGAGCAGCAGGTCCAGGGCATCGACGATGCCGCCGGGAAAGCCCTCAAGAGAGAGATTCAGCAGATGGTTGAACTGGCTCGACAGCATCCACCAGGCGAACAGACTGATAAACACCACTTTCGCGATGGATTTGACAAGTTCCACCAGGGATTGCACCCCGAACATCCTTTTGATGCCGCTCAGGGGGCTCAGCTTGCTCCACTTGGGCAGCATGGCTTCGGAGGAGAAGTTCATCCCGCCGAGCAGGGTGTTGCCGACGAAGGCGGCGATGATCACCAGCATGAACAGCAGCCCCAGAGGCTGGATCAGCTCCCCCAGCAGGGCGGGCACCATGGCTCCCATGGCATTGGGGTCGAACGCCTGGTCCCGGTCCAGGGTAAAGCCCATGGTGAGCACCTTGATCATGGCCCCTGCCAGACTCTCCTTGATCATCAGGAGGCCGAACACGGTCGCCAGCAGGACGCTGGCGGTACCCAGCTCCTTGGAACGTGCAATCTGCCCTTTTTCCCGGGCTTGTTGCAGTCGTTTGCCCGTGGGTTGTTCTGTGCGTTCCTGATCGGTATCAGCCATGCTGGCCTCCTACCGGCATCAGCCGACTGGCGGCCCGCCAGAGTGGCGGCAAAAGGGCCGCAACCGGGAGGGCCTCAGTCATGCTGGCCCCCGAAGCACTGGACGTTGATGAGCTCGCAGCTGGTCTCCTGCACCCGCTCCCAGAGCGCGTCGAAGTGCCCCATGAAGCCACCTATGGTGAGCCAGAGGATGAACAGGCCCGACATCATGCTGACCGCAAAGCCGATGCTGAAGATGTTGAGCTGGGGGGCCGCACGGGTCATCACCCCGAACGCGAAGTTGATCAGCAGCAGGGCGATGATGGCCGAAAGCGCCATCACCAGAGAAGCCTGATACATGACCCCGAGAAAGCTCACCAGGCTGCGGATGGCAGGCAGGGTGAGCCCGCTGTCAGATACCGGCAGGGTTTCGAAACTCAGCACCACCATGCGCAGCATCAGCAGGTGGCCGTCCACCGCGAGAAACACCAGGGTCGCCAGCATCAGATAGAACTGGCCCACCACGGGAGCCGACTGGCCGTTCATGGGATCCACCAGGGTGGCAAAGCCCAGGCTGGTCTGCATGGCGATGACCTGACCCGCCATCACGAAGGTCTCCAGCAGGAACTGGGTCATGAGGCCGAGCGCGATGCCGATGAGCAGTTGCTGCCCCAGCACCAGGAAGCTGCCGAGAGAGAAGAGCTCGATCTTCGGCATCGGGGGCAGCAGGGGGGCGATGATGAGGGTGATCGCCAGCGCCAGGCCGATACGGATATGGGCGGGGGCGAGCCGGCTGCCGAAGACCGCCATCACCATCAGGAGACTGCTCACCCGGGCCAGGGGCCAGAGGATGGAGGAGAGCCACTCCATGATAAGCGCAGTGGTGTAGGTCATGACAGCGGCACTCCCGGCAGGGGCAAGCCAACGGGAGGACGCAGGCCCCGTTCTGCCTCGGCCAGAGCGAAAGGGTGGCCCTTGGCTGGCATCAGCCCACCACCTCGGGGATCTGGCTCACCATCAGCTGGAAGAAGTCCATCAGACTCTGCAATCCCCAGTGAGCACCCGCTCCCAGGGCCAGAAGGGTGACCACCAGACGGGGCAGGAAGCTCAAGGTCTGTTCGTTGATGGAGGTAGCGGCCTGGAAGATGGCGACCACCAACCCCACCATCAGGCTCGGCAGGATCACGGCGCACACCATGATGGTCACCAGCCAAAGCGCCTCACGAAAGACGTCGACGAAGGTTTCAGGACTCATTGCTCGCTCCTTGTGATGGGTTTGCCCAGGGCCGCATCCTCCTGGCCTCCTCCTTCGAAAGAAAGAGAGGCCTCTTCGCTTCCTCCCCGAGTGAAGGGGAGAGCCAGGGGGAGGGTCTGCCCTCCCCTAACCACCCGAGCCCAGCCCGAAGCTGGTGGCCAGGGAACCCAGAATGAGGTTCCAGCCATCCACCATGACGAACAGCATCAGCTTGAACGGCAGGGAGACCAGCATGGGGGAGAGCATCATCATCCCCATGGCCATCAAAATACTGGCGACCACCAGATCGATGACCAGGAAGGGCAGAAACAGCATGAAGCCTATCTGGAAGGCGGTCTTGAGCTCGCTGGTGACAAAGGCCGGGATCAGCACCCGTAGCGGCACGTCCGCAGGCTCGGCCACCTGCACGTTCGCTATCTCCATGAAAGTATTGAGATCCTTGACCCGGGTCTGGGCCAGCATGAACTGGTGAATGGGCAGCTCCGCCTTCTCCAGGGCCTCCTTGGCCCCGATGGTCTCGGCCAGATAGGGCTGCAACGCCTCGTTGTTGATGCGATCCAGCACTGGCGACATGATGAAAAACGACATGAAGAGGGCGATGCCGATCAGCACCTGGTTGGAGGGGCTCTGCTGCAGACCGATGGCCTGGCGCAGGATGCCGAGCACCACGATGATCCGGGTGAAGGAGGTCATCATGATCACCATGGCCGGCAGGAAGGAGAGCGCGGTCATCAGCGCCAGCACCTGCAGGGTCAGGCTGTACTCCTGACTGCCATCCGCCATGGTCTTGACGGTGAGTGCCGACATGCCGTCCTGGGCCATCGCCAGGGGCGAGAGCACCAGGGAGAGCAGTGCCAGCCACCGGGTCCAGTTAACGTTTTTCATGCTTGCCCATCAGTTTGCCCAGTTGCTCGGAGAACGCCTGGGGCTGGCTCTCGTCCAGCGGCTCCTCCAGGCGATAGAGGAAGTTGACCTGCTGCGGCGTCACCCCGACCAGCAGCTGCTGGCCGCCCACCTTGACCACCATCAGCTTCTCCTTGTAGCCAAGGGGCAGGGTGGCGATGACCTTCATCTGGCCCCCTCCCATCACCTGGGAAAGCTTGCTCTTCTTGAGCAGGAAGCCGAGCACCAGAATGAGGCCGATCACCATCAGGCTGGAGAGCAGCCAGGAGGTGAGGCTGGGGGGATTCGCCCCTACCCCCGGGTTGGCCAGGGCAGGCAGGGAAAACAGCCACAACGGGAGCACACGGATCATTTGAGCTTCTTGATCCTTTCAATCTGGCTGATGACGTCGGTGAGGCGGATACCGAACTTGTCGTTCACCACCACCACCTCGCCGTGGGCGATCAGGGTGCCGTTGACCAGCACGTCCAGGGGTTCACCCGCCACCCGATCCAGCTCCACCACCGAGCCCTGGTTCAGTTGCAGCAGGTTGCGAATGCTGATCTGGCTGCGGCCCACTTCCATGGCGATGGTCACCGGGATGTCCAGAATGGTGTCCAGCTTGCGCCGCTCTTCGGCGCTGATGGGGGCTTCGTCCTTCAACTCCTCCAGGGGGGCAGGCTTGGCTTCGGCCGTGACCTGCTCCTCCAGTGCGGCCGCCCAGGCGTCAGCCATCAAATCCTGCTCGTCATCGGTTCCGCTCATCTTCAATTCCTCAGTGTTGCAACACCTCCCCTGGGGGAGGATCAATCAGGGTGTTTGTCAGAGATGCTTCGCTCGAGCTCTTCCAGCTCGGCTTCGCCATCAATGCGCACGCCCCCGCGGGTCACCAGATGCATCTCTGTCTTGACCCCGTCAGGGCGCTTGATTTTGTCGGTGATCTTGAGCGCCACGTTCTCCTTGGTGCGCCCCATCTTGGCGTGGAAGGTGGGCAAGTCCTCCACGAACACCAGCAGGTTCTCCGGCATCTCCACCGGGATGATGTCCCCGGGTCTGAGCTCCATCAGCTCACGCAAGGAGAGCTCTGTCTCCAGCAGCTTGGCCTTGAGCTCCACCTTGACGTCCATGATCTCGTCGCGCAGGGCCTTGCTCCAGCGCACGTCGGTATCCCCCTTGTCGCTCTGCACCCCCGCATCCAGCAGTTCGCGGATGGGTTCCAGCATGGAGTAGGGCATGGCCACGTGGAAGTCGCCGCCACCGCCGTCCAGCTCGATGTGGAAGGAGCTCACCACGATCACCTCGGTGGGGCTGACGATGTTCGCCATGGCCGGGTTCACTTCGGAGTCGAGGTATTCAAAGCCCACGTCCATCACCGGCGCCCAGGCATCCTTGTAGTCCTCGAACACCAGCTTGAGCAGCATCTGGATGATGCGCCGCTCGGTGGGGGTGAATTCCCGCCCCTCGATCTTGGCGTGGTAGCGGCCATCACCGCCAAAGAAGTTCTCCACCAGGATGAAGACGAGCCGCGCCTCCATGGTGATGAGCGCCGTCCCCTTGAGGGGGCGGAAACGCACCATGTTCAGACTGGTGGGCACGAACAGGGTGTGGACATATTCGCCGAACTTGAGCATCTGCACGCCGTTGATGGAGACCTCGGCGGTGCGCCGCATCATGTTGAACAGGCTGATGCGCATGTGGCGGGCAAACCGTTCGTTCACCAGCTCCAGGGTCGGCATGCGGCCGCGGACGATGCGGTCCTGGGAGGAGAAGTCGAACTGGGCGATACCGGGATCCCCGGCTGATCCCAGCTCCTCCTCCTCGACATCGTCGACGCCATGCAGCAGGGCATCAATCTCGTCCTGACTTAACAGATCGCTCACGCTTCACCTTTCATTGCATGACAAAGCCGGTAAACAGCACTTGTTCGATTACGGGAGAAGAGACCAGGTCGTTCAGCACCCGGCGGCACTCTTCCAGCGAATCCTGACGCAGCTTCTCCTTGCCCTCGAAGGTCATCAGCTGTTCAGCGGTCGCCGAGCTGAAGACCCGCAGCAAGGTGCCTTCGATCAGGGGAATGTTCTGTTTGGCCAGGGTTTCGTCGGCGGTGCCGCGCACCATCAGCTGGATCTTGATCTGCACCAGCCGATCCCGCTGGCCTCCCGCCACGTTGAACACGAAGGGACGGGGCATGCCCACATAGAGCGAGGGCTGGGGCGTGTTCGCCTCCGGCTTGGCCTCGCTCTTTTCGGCCGCGGGCTCATCCCCACCGGCGAGCATGAACCAGGCGCCGGCGCCCCCCCCGCCAAGGAGCACGACGGCCAGGGCGACTATCATGATCAGCTTCTTTTTCTTTCCTGCCGCCGGATCCTTCAGCGTCAGTTCGTTATCGTCTGCCATCCCTTGTCCACCCTAGTCTCAAACTTGTTCGGTATCATAAACTTACTTAAGAATGCATCAAGCATAGAAATCGATTCCGGCATCGTTTGCCGATTCCACCAGCAGCGTGAGGTTGCGAGCGCTCCCCTCGGCCTCTCTGCCATCGCTGCCGCCACCATTACCCCCCTGTCGCCCCTGGTCACCGAAACCGGACTGGCCCTGGGAGGATGACTGCCCCTGCTGCTGGAAGGCTTGCTGCTGCGCCTGTTGTTGCACCACGGTCTGGCCGAGCTGGATCCCCTGCCCTGCCAGCATGTCGCGCAGGCGCGGCATGGCTTGCTCCAGCATCTCACGGGTCTGGCCATGCTGCACCACGAAGTGCACGCTGGCCTGGCTGGAGGCATCCATCTGGATTTGGATCTTCATCTTGCCAAGCCCCAGGGGGTCTAGCTGGATCTCCGCCTGTTGGAGCTTGTCCGCCAGCATCAGGTTCACCTTGTGGTGCAGCTGCTCGGGGGCCTCAGGGGTCGCCAGCTTGAGGTGGGGCAGACTCTGGGGCTCCCGTCTGACGGTCGCCTCGGCCAGCGGTCGGTTCTCGCCGACCTGGCTCTGGGCCTGATGCAAAGGCTGGCTCCCCTCGGCGGGTTCACTGCCCTTGACCTCCATCCCCGACTGTTTGCCCAGCTCATCGAGCCGGGACTTGTCCACCGCGGGCTTAACCGACACGGCCGCGCCGGCGGCCACCACGGGGGCGCTCTCCATCTGGTCCAGGCCCGCCGAGAGGGCCGTCAGGGGGGCCTGTGCCCCCTGGGATTCGTGACGGGCCAGGATCTGCGGCGCCGCCTGGACTGGGGCCGGGTCCTCCGTCGTCACGGGCTGGCTGCTCCCTGCATTCGCTACAGGCTCGGCCCCTGCACGGGCTCCCTGCCCGCTCGCGGCCTCGGCCTGTCTGGCCTCACCGGCGACAGGGGCGTCCTTCTCTGCCCCTGCTGCCGTCGCGGGCGGGGCGGACTCCGGTGTGGCCGCAGGGGCCGGCCCCTGCGCCACCGTCCGGATCACGCCATCGCCATAGGCGCTGGCGGCACGGGAAGCGGTTGCCCCCCGTCCGGCCGACGCCAGGGGATCGGTCACCCGTGCCTCTTGCGATGAGTCAGCCCGGGTGACAGTGGGAGCCTGGGCATTTTCTCCTGCCACTACTTTGGCGAGCAGGGCAACACGCGCCTGACCCGAGAGAGGGGGCTCGACCCCCTTGGCATCCGGCTCCGCTCCCTTGCCTGCCATGGGCTGGCGGGTCGCCCCGCCCTGGTCTGCCACGGCGGTGTCATCGGCCAAGGGGGGCTCTTCCGCCCCCAGCGGCAGAGCCCCCTGACCGCTCGGCACGGCGCTGGCGCCTTGGGCCGCACCGGGGTTGGCTTTCGTTTTGTTCCCTTCATGCTGACGCTCTGGCGCCATCTGCGGCAGGAAGGCGCTCCCCTCTGCCCCCTCCACGCCCTCTGCCAACCCCACGTCCTCTGCCATTCCGACCCCCTCTGCCATCCCAGGCGCAGCGGCGCCAGGCGGCAAGGGGTTGCCGTCCACAGGCGCCGCTGCCTCACCGGCCAGGGCGGGCGATGTCGGGGGCACCATCAGGCTGACATCCTGGCGCAGGGAGGCTTGCAACTGTTGCAGGAAGTCGTCGGGAGGCAGCTCCCCCTCGTCGTCCGCCCCCTTCGAGGAAGACGCGGACTCGGTGGCGGGCTCGTCAGACGCCAAAGATTTGGCAGCCGGGGCAAGCCCCTCCCGGGCGCCCTCGGCGGGCCCCTGGAGCGCTGGATTTCCCTGGCTGACTGGCGCCTTGCCCATCAGCTGGGCCATGGCCATGGCTTGCGAGAAGGCGGCCTTGCCCTCGCCTGACGGCTGCACGCCCCCTTCGCCCCCGACGGTGGAAGCCAGCAGGGTGGCGCTGCCATCGGCAGAAGGCGCCTGGGGGAGAGTGCTAATCAAGGGGGTCTGTATCATGCTGGGATCCCTGACGACGATTCGGTGACGGCCGCACATGCGGTCATGGCTTGGCCCATCGGCCTCGCATGACCGGAAGAAAGCAAATTACAGGCCAGATTGGTGATAACGACGCAGGATGGCGTAGTCATCCAGCATCTTCTGCTCCTGGCGCTGGGCCTTCTGGCGCACCTTGTCCGCCTTCTTCTCCAGCAGCAGCTCGACCGCCTTGCGCCGCTGCTGGGCTTCGAGCCACTGGGTGCGGCACTCGGCCAGCGCCTCGCGCACTTGCAACACCCCTTGGTACTGCTGGGTCGCCGCGTTTTCGAGCTTGTTGATGAAGGCGTGATACTGGCTGTTCTGCTGGGGGCTGATCCCCTGCAGACCGCGCTCCGTCCACTGCTGGTGGTAGATCTGGCGGTACTGGTTGAGGGCGTTTTGCTGATCCATGAACAGCTTGAGATCCTGCTGGGCCTTGGCCAGCGCCATGGCGGCCTGCTGTTCGGCCTCCTCCAGCCGACTCGCCAGCAACGTCAATCCTTTACTCATAAGGGCTCTCCACCGGTCAACGCATCAGGGGCATGGCCACCAGTTGCAGGGATTGCAGGCCTTCATCGTAGTGAATGACCTCGCGCATTTTCTGCTGCAAGAACTGATCCAGATAGGGTTTCTGGATGATGGCCCGGTCGATGCGCGGATCCGAGCCCTGGCTGTAGGCGCCGATGGTGATGAGGTCCCGGTTCTGCTGGTAGAGGGAGTAGAACTGCTTGAAGGTGCGCGCCAGCTCCATGTGCTCCGGTGAGGTCACCATGGGCATGACCCGGCTGATGGATTTTTCGATGTCGATGGCCGGATAGTGGCCCGCATCCGCCAGCTCCCGCGCCAGCACGATGTGGCCATCGAGGATGGCCCGGGCCGCGTCGGCGATGGGATCCTGCAGATCGTCCCCCTCCGTCAGCACGGTGAAGAAGGCGGTGATGGAGCCCTGGCCGTCGCTGCCGTTGCCGGCCCGCTCCACCAGCGCCGGCAATTTGGCAAACACCGAGGGGGGATAGCCCTTGGTGGCCGGCGGCTCCCCCACCGCCAGTGCAATTTCCCGCTGTGCCTGGGCGTAGCGGGTGAGGGAGTCCATCAGCAGCAGCACGTTGAGCCCCTGCTCGCGGAAATACTCGGCGATGGCGAGCGCCGTCTCGCACCCCTTGAGGCGCATCAGCGGCGAGGCATCGGCAGGGGCGGCCACCACCACGGCGCGCTCGCGCCCCTCGGCGCCGAGGATCTCCTCGATGAACTCCTTCACCTCCCGGCCCCGCTCGCCGATGAGGCCCACCACGACAACATCCGCCACCGAGCCCCGGGTCATCATGCCAAGCAGCACGGATTTGCCGACACCGGATCCGGCGAACAGCCCCATACGCTGACCCCGGCCCACAGTGAGCACGGCATTGATGGCCCGTACCCCCACGTCCATGGGTTGATGGATGGGGCGACGGGCCAGGGGATTGATGCGGTGCTGGGCGAACTGCACCGTCTGGGACGAGAGGATGGGGCCGAGCCCGTCCAGGGGCTGGCCGATGCCATCGATGACCCGGCCAAGCAGACTCATGCCCACCGGAATGCCGTGATCTTCGGTGACGGGCACCACCCGGGCGCCGGGAATAACCCCCTTGAGCTGCTCGCTCGGCATCAAGAACAGGCGATCCCCGGCAAACCCCACCACCTCGGCCTCCAGGGCCCCATCCTGGGTATCGATGCGGCACAGGGAGCCGATGGCGGCGCGGCAGCCAATGGCTTCCAGGGTCAACCCCACCACCCGGGTGAGCTTGCCCGCCACCGGCGGTATGGGGGCCTGCTCGCGAACCCGGTAGCCTTTAAGCCGATCAAGAAGGGGTGCCGTCATGTCGCCTCCGACGATGAGTGCCTGATGATGCCGTCAGCAGGGCGCTGCACGACGGGTTCGAACCGGGCCATGGCTCAGCTCGCGTTGTCACGCAGGAAGTTGCGCAGCAGTTGATCGATGCGCCCACAGAGGGTGAGATCAATGCTGGAAAGCTCGGTGGCCAATTGCAGATCGCCGGGGGAGAAGGTGGGCTCGCTTTGCAGCCGCCAGTGGCGCCTGGCGCACTCCTCGGCGCCAAAGGCGGCCTCTACCCGGATCACATCCTCCGGGTGCAGCATCAGGGTGACCCCCTGCTCGGCGGCAGGGAGCAGGGCCAACCCCTGCTTGAGAGCCTCCAGCAGCAGCGTGGGGGAGGTTTGCGCCTCATGGCGGATGAGGGCGCGGGCGAGCTGTTGTACCAGGGCGATGAGCTGCTGCTCCACCGCCTCGTCCATCTCGCCAAGGGGAGTGGCCAGACGTGAGACCAGGGCTTGCCAGCGGGCTATCTCCAGCTCCACCTGCTCCCGTCCCATGGCGAGTCCCTCTTCCCTGCCCTGCTCCAGCCCGGCCTGGTGGCCCTGCTGCAAGCCTTCGAGCTTGCCCTCTTCCAGCCCCTTGGCAAAACCGGCCTCGCGCCCATCGCGCATCCCCTCTTCCCAGGCGGCCTGACGAATCGCCTCCACCTCTTCGGCGGTGATGCTGGGGGCGGGCTCTTCGGGTTGTTCTTCCGGCAGGGCCGCATCGGCCTGCTCCTGACGATACCAGTCAGGAGCCAGCCCCAGGGCATTGGTCTCGACCTCGGCTTCGGTCTCCATCTCTGGCCAGCCCCAGGTCTCAATCTGCGCCGTGTCGGACTCGGGCCTCAGATAGCCGCGCAGTTTGCTGTTCTTGTCATTCATGTGCCGAAGAGACTCCTATCGAGGGCCGGGTACAGGGGCCGACATCATCGCACATTCCATGGCCCATGGCTTAGAGGAACTCTTCGCCACCACCCGCCCCCAGCATGATCTCGCCCGCATCCGCCAGGCGGCGCGCCGTGGAGAGGATCTCTTTCTGGGCGGCCTCCACCTCGGAGACCCGGATCGGCCCCATGGCCTCGAGGTCGTCCGCCAGCATCTCGGCGGCCCGCTTGGACATGTTCTTGAATACTTTTTCCCGCATCTGGTCGTCCGACCCCTTGAGGGCCCGTTGCAGCAGATCCCCGGGCACTTCCCGCAGCAGGGTCTGGATGCCCCGATCGTCCACGTCGATGAGGTTTTCGAACACGAACATCAGATCCTGGATCTGCTGGCTCATCTCCTCGTCCGACTCGCGGATGGAGTCCATCAGCTGCCCTTCGATGTTGGTGTCCAGGTAGTTCATGATGTTGGCCGCCGCCTTCAGGCCGCCCATCTTGGCCGCCTGGGCACCGGCCGCACCGGCGAACTGTTTCTCCATGATGTCGTTGAGCTCCTGCAGCGCCGCCGGTTGCACCTCTTCGAGATTGGCGATGCGCATCACCAGATCCAGGCGCACCTGCTCCGGGAACTGGCTCAGGATCTCGGCGGACTGCTCCGGCTCCAGATAGGAGAGGACGATGGTCTGGATCTGCGGGTGCTCGTTCTGGATGATGCTGGCCACCTGGCGGGCATCCATCCACTTGAGGGAGTCGAGGCCGCGGGCACCTGATCCCAGGATGATCTGATCCACCAGGTTGCTGGCCTTGTCCTCCCCGAGCGCCGCCACCAGGGCCTTGCGCACGAAGTCTTCACTGCCGATGCCGATGTTGGTGTACTTCTGGATGTCGTCGATAAATTGACGATGCACCGCCGCCACCCGATCGTGGCTGAAATCCGACATGGAGGCCATGGACATGCCGAGCCGCTGCACCTGCTTGGGCTCGAGGTGACGGAAGATCTGGGCCGCGTCCTCCTCGTTGAGGCTCAGCATCAGCACCGCCGCCATCTCCATGCCCCCCATCTGATCCAGGATCAGGCGCTGGCTTTCGGTGATGTCGTTGCCGGTGACCTGGCTTTTATTCTCTTCAGGCATCTTTGGTTACCCATTCTTTGATGACCTGGGCGGCCAGGTCAGGTTCGTTCGCTACCAGGGCGCGCACGGCCTTGAGCAGATCCTCGTCACGGTGCAGGTCAGGCAGCTTGAGCTGACCATCCCGCAGACCGAATACCGGTTCTGCCTCGGCCTGGGCGGCCAGCAGGCTCAGTTCGTCGTCGCCACCCAGCACGGTGTGGTTGTCGAAGTCCAGCTCCCCTTCCGGCTTGGCGTCCGGGTAGAGCAGGCGCTTGAGCATGGGCCGCACCACGGTGACGATGAGCACTATGATGACCAGCACGGAGGCGGCGATGCGCACCGCGCGCCAGAACCAGGGCTGCTCGTAGAGGGGGATGTCGGCCACGGTCTCGAGTTCCGGGCGGTTGAACGGAATGGCGACCACCTCCAGGGTATCCCCCCGGGTCACGTCAAAGCCCAGACCGCCGCTCAGCAGACGGCGCAGGGTATCGAGTTCGGCCTGGCTGCGGGCTTCCCGGGTCACGGCACCGTCGGCGCCGGGGATGGCCTTGTAATCTACCGCCACCGACACCGTCATGCGGCGAATGCCGCCCTGCTGGCGCCGGATGTGGCTGACGGTGGTGTCCAGTTCGAAGTTGCGGGTCGCTTCCTTGCGGGAACGGCCGGAAGAGGCGGTTCCTTCCCCGCCGGCAGCCTGCTCGGGAATGTTGGACGCGGCGGGCGGCTGGTTGGAGAGGGCGCCGGGTACCCCGCCGTTGCTGCCGCTGGCGCTGTTCTCTTCCATGGTCATTTCGGAGCGCACCGCCGGCAGGTCCGGGTTGTAGGTCTTGCGGGTCTGCTCCTGCTGGGAGAAGTCGAGGGAGAGATCCACCTCCGCCGTATAGTTGTCGGCCCCCAGCACCGGGATCAGGATGGCGTCAATTTTTTGTTTGTATTCGAGCTCCTGCTTCTGCTGCATCGCAAACTCCTTGCGGGTCTGGGCAGAGAGGGGATCCTGGGAGCCGGAGTTGAGCAGGCGACCGTTCTGGTCGGTCACGGTGACGCGGGTCGGCTCCAGACCGTGAACGGCGGAGGCGACCATGTCGACGATGGAGTCCACCTCACCCTGGCCCAGGGCGTTGCCCTTGAGGCTCAGGACCACGGTGGCGCTGGGCTTGCGTTCGTTGCGGGCGAACACGTTGTCTTTCGGGATGGCCAGCAGCACCTGGGCCTTGGCGACGTTCTGGAACTGCTCGATGGCGCTCGCCAGCTGACGCTCGCGGCTCAGTTTCAGGCGCTCGCTCTCCATGCGCTGGCTGACGCCGAAGCTGGAGTCCTTGAGCAGGATGGCTTCGCCGTCGTTGCTGGCGTCGCTGTTGTTGGCCAGACCGGCGCGGGTCAGGCGCAACCGGATGTCCGCATAGTTTTCGGCACTGACCAGCACGCTCTTGCCATCCACCTGATAGGGGATCTTCTGCTGATCCAGGTAATCCAGGGTGGAGACCAGCTCCTGGGTGGTGAAGGTGCCGAGGGGACGCATCTCCGGCTCCTTGCCCCACAAGAGGATGAAGACGGCGATGGCCAGACAGATGGTCAGCCCCAGGATCAGGGTGATCTGGCGCAACACATCGGTGTTGGACAGGAAGCCCAGCGCCGAGCTCTTCTGCTCGTGCTCGTCGAGGGCGGCCGCCCCCTCGTTGTTGATCAGCAGATCGCCGTTTTGATCAGTTGCCACGGTTTATGTCCTTGTTGCTGACATCTTCATGATGCTCGGTCGCCATGGGCCCGAGTTACACCGGCATGTTCATGATGGTCTTGTAGGCATCGACCATCTTGTTGCGCACCTGCACCGTCGCCTCGAAGGCGATGGAGGATTTCTGGCCGGCGATCATCACCTGGGAGAGATCCACCGACTTGTCGCCGAGATCGAAGCGGGTACGCAGATCGTTGGCGGTGCCCTGCAACTCGTTGACGTTGTCCAGGGCCTGTTGCAGCATCTGGCCGAAATCCGAACTGACCGGACGACCGGGCTGGGTCAACGGCGTGGCACCGGCTTCCACCTTGAGGGCCTGCATCTCTTGCATCAGGCTGCTTGCGCTAATTTCCATCTTCCCTTCCCAGACAAATCATTGACACTGACTGGCTTAAAGCAATAAAGGTGCCAACCAGAGCGAGATCTCGAGATCAGGGATAAAAGCGGGGCGCGATCAGGCCGGCGGGCACCGGCCATCCGGGGATCAGGTTGCCGATCCGGGGGGATCGCCCAGCAGCAGCCGCAGGTAACTCAGGTGCAGATCGTAGTGCTCGCCTGCAGGCAGCTTGGCCAGCACCTCGTCGCGCAGGTAGCAGGCCTTCTCCCCCGCCTGCTCGGGGGCCACCAGCCCCACGCTCACCAGCCTGGCGATGATGGCATGGGAAAGCGCCAGGCTGGCCTCGTCGGCCTCCCCCCAACCGAAGGATGCCCCCTGATCACTCTGTGTCAGGCAGGGTTCGAGCGGTGCCACCAGATCCCCCCAGACCCAGAACGCGGCCGGGATCCCCTCCTGCAGGCGCAGATAGATGCTCTGCTTGTCCCACTCCCGGCGGTGGGCAGCCATCCGCTCCTGTTCGGCCTCATGGGTCATCTTGCTCTCCTTGTCGCTGGACTCTGTGCGGCGCCCATGAAAAAGAGGGCCCAAGGCCCTCTTTTTACTGCAAGTCCCGACAATTAAACAGAGTGCACCTCGATCTCCTCCAAGAAAAAACGAGTCAGATCGGCAGGGATCACTTGTTCAGGTCATCATCCAGCCAGTACTTGGAGCCCGAGATGTTGGCGTCCAGCAACAGCCCCTTCTCGCCAATCTGGTAGATGGCCATGCCCCCATTGTACTTAGCGGTGAGCTCGGCGCTCTCCTTGCCCGCCACGGCGCCCACCTCGGAGGTGGCTTCCCACCCCTTGCTGACGAAGGCATCGAACCTCGCCTTGTCCTCGAACAGGATCACCTGCTGGTAGAACTTGCCGCCGATCCCGGCCGCGAGACCGGCACCGAACATCTTCATGTAGGTGTGCTTGCCACTGGTGCGATTGACGGCGACCCCGGCCCCCTGATTGGTGTGGATCATCAGGGAGAACTTGCGCGAGTCGAACACCGCATAGCCATAAGCCTTGTCAAACAGCAACTTGGCCGAAGGCTGCTCGTTGAACAGCCGCACCAGGGCGGTATCGGCCATGGTATCGAGGGCGGTTCTCGCCTCCTCCGGGGTCTTGGGCTCGAGCATGGTGTCGAGCTTCTTGTCGGCGGCGGTCAGCCACTCCTTGCCGGTGGCCGCACTCTCTGCCGTCCAGGCCCCCGCCTTGTTGTAGGCCTCGGCCCCCCAGCTGGACACCGACTCCCAGGTCTCCTTGGAAAAATCGGTGATCCCTTTCCACGCCTCCTTGCTGGTATCGCTCACCGCGGTACCGAGTTCGGAGGCGGCCTCCTTCAGCTTTGCCCAGTCGGCCAGACTGGGGGTCGAGGCCAGCGCCAGTGCCGTGGCTATCACCAGGAATCGAATCTTCATTGTTTCCACCCTCTGTGATGAGTCGAAGGTCACAGTAGCAGATCTGGCGCCTGCCCGTTAAGGGCATCCCCCCGGCGCGGGTCAGACGCTGACGCGCAGGGGCTCAACGAAGCCGTTTGCCCTGACCGTCCACCACCTGCTCGCCATCCTCCTTGGCAAAGGCCCCTTGCTGCGGGTCGGGCAGGATATCGAGCACCACCTCCGACGGGCGGCACAGCCGGGTGCCGAGGGGGGTGACCACGATGGGCCGGTTGATGAGGATGGGGTGGGCCAGCATGGCATCGATCAGTTCGTCATCGCTGAAGCGATCTTCCGCCAGCCCCAGCGCCTCGTAGGGGGGCACGTTCTTACGCAGCAGATCGCGCACCGGCATGCCCATGGCGGCGATCAGGGCAACCAGCTCGTCGCGGGAGGGGGGCGTCTCCAGATAATGAATGATGGTGGGCTCCACGCCGCTGTTGCGAATCAGCGCGAGGGTGTTGCGGGAGGTGCCGCACTCCGGGTTGTGATAGAGGGTGATTGCACTCATTTGCCTGTCTCTCATGACTCAAGTGAATAGAAATGGGTTAGCCGCCATCCGTTAGCGGCTTAGCCCCGCCTCGTACCAGGGTTTGCTGGCGTTGACCACGCGCACCACCAGCAGCATGACCGGCACCTCGATGAGCACCCCGACCACGGTGGCGAGCGCCGCACCGGAATGAAAGCCGAACAGGCTGATGGCGGCGGCCACCGCCAGCTCGAAGAAGTTGGAGGCCCCGATCAGGGCGGAAGGGCAAGCCACCGAGTGCTTCTCCCCCACCTTGCGGTTGAGCCAGTAGGCGAGCCCGGAGTTGAACAGCACCTGGATCAGGATGGGCACCGCCAGGAGGGCGATGACCAGCGGCTGCTCGATGATGGCGTTGCCCTGAAAGGCGAACAGCAGCACCAGGGTGAGCAGCAGGGCCGCCACCGACCAGGGCTGGATGCGGGTCATGACGCCGTCAAAATGGGCCTGCCCCTTTCTCAGCAAGACCTTGCGCAGCAGCTGGGCGAGGATGACAGGGATGACGATGTAGAGCACCACCGAGGTGAGCAGGGTATCCCAGGGCACGACTATGCTGGAGACCCCGAGCAGCAGCGCCACCAGCGGGGCAAAGGCAAACACCATGATGAGGTCGTTCACCGCCACCTGCGACAGGGTGAAGTAGGGATCGCCGTTGGTGAGGCGACTCCAGACAAACACCATGGCGGTGCAGGGGGCCGCTGCCAGCAGGATCAGCCCAGCCACGTAGCTGTCCAGCTGATCCGCTGGCAGCCAGTCGGCAAACAGCACGCGGATGAAGAGCCAGCCGAGGAAGGCCATGGAGAAGGGCTTGACCAGCCAGTTGATGAAGAGGGTGACCCCGATTCCCTTGAGGTGCCCCTTCACCTGGTGCAGGGCGCCAAAGTCGATCTTGAGCAGCATGGGGATGATCATCACCCAGATAAGCAGCCCCACCGGCAGGTTGACCCTGGCCACCTCCATGGCGCCGATGGCCTTGAAGAGGCTCGGTAACCCCTGCCCCAGACCAATGCCCACCAGGATGCAGAGGGCGACCCAGGCGGTCAGATAACGTTCAAAAAAGCCGATGGCAGGGGCTGCCTTGGCCTCACAGCTTGCAGACATGATGACTCCCGGTGCGATCCACGCTCGCACCCCAGGTTGGATAGATGAATGACACGGCGCATGGGCATCGACAGCCCGCCCTGGCCCGTTACGACTCGCCGCAGCAGGGCGACGACCCCTCGGCGCGGGAAGCGCTGCCGGGCCCGGCGGGCAGCAGGCCGCACGCCTCGGGATGACCAGCGCAACACTCCTCGGTGAGGTAGGCGATCACCCCCAGCATCAGGGGGATGTTGGCGCGGTAGCGCAGAAAGCGCCCCTCCTGCTCCACCGACAGCAACCCGGCGTTGAGCATCCCCTTGAGGTGAAACGAGAGGGTATTGGGGGCGATGTCGAGCTCGCCGGCCAGCTCCCCCGCGACCCGCCCCTCCAGCCCGGCCTTGACCAGCAGCCGCCACACCTCGAGCCGGATCCCGGAAGCCAGTGATTCAAAGACCTTGGTGGCCGTCTCTTTGTTCATGGGTCTCCCCCCTTGGATGCTTCATTTCAACTATACAAGAATTATTGAAATGATCAAAGTGTCACCACCGAGCCGACATCGCGGCGGAACAGGCCGCCAGAGGCGCCGCCCCGGCCATGTCGTGCCCACTAGCGGCCTCATGCCAGTCATATGGCTAATATCTGGCCTCTTTTTATAAGGCACTCTTATGACCTTACCCCGGACAATCCTCCCGTTGGCCGCCCCGCTCACCGTGGCGCCCTGCCTCGCCGCAAAGCCGCAATGCCGCAATGCCGCAGAACAACCCCGGCGCCGGATGCACCTAAAGGCGATGAAACGAGAGAGGGCCCCAGGGCCCCGCCGTCAGATGACGGGGCCTGGGGAATCCGGGAGAAACCGGGGAGGAGAGAGGGGCGCAATCAGGTGATCACGGGATCCCGATATTGCCGATGGATGGCACAAAACGCCTCCCGGCTTTGCAGCGCCGCCGCGACGCAGACAGGGTCGAACTGACTGCCGGCATGGGTCTTGAGGTATTCAAAGGCCGTTTCGAGGGGCCAGGCCTGCTTGTAGGGTCGCTCGCTGGTGAGGGCGTCAAACACATCCGCCACCGCGACGATGCGGGCTTCCAGGGGGATCGCCTCCCCCGCCAGTCCTTCCGGGTAACCCTGACCGTCGAAACGCTCGTGGTGGTAGGCGATGATGTTCTTCAGCATGTCGGTGTGATGGATGCCGTCGAGGCCGAACTCGCGGATCATCAGGGCGATCATCTCCCGTCCCTTGAAGGGGTGGGTCTTCATCACCCCGTACTCCTCGGCCGTGAGCTTGCCCGGCTTGAGCAGGATGGCGTCGGGCACCGCAATCTTGCCGATATCGTGCAGCTCGGAGAAGAGGTGAATGAACTCCACCTCCTCGTCACTCAAGGGGTAATGGGCTGCCACCTCCCGGGCGATGAACCGCGAATAGGCCGACATCCGGTGCAGGTGATTGGCGGTCTCCTCGTCCCGGTAGCGGCTGAACTCCCGCACCGTGGTCAGGGCCCCGTTCAGGGTCTGGATGGAAAAGAACTCCACCGCGATGATGGCCGCCAGGATCTGGGCATAGGCCGCCAGCTCACCGCAAATGGCGCCATCGAAGTAACCGAGCTCTTTGGCATCGCAAAACAGAAAGCCGAACAAGCGACTGTTGAGCAGCAGCGGCTCGGTATAGCTCGACGCGTACCCGGCCGCCAGCACTTTGCGGCTGTGCTCGGAGGGGGAGCCCAGCAGGGAATCCAGGGTATCGAGCACCCTGGGCTGCTGGTGCTCGGCCAGGTAGCGCAGGGAAGGCACCTCGCTCAGCCTGACCTCGTACTGCAACAGCGGCGAGCCCCCGTCCGTGCTGTGGGCAAAGGTCTTGAGCTGGTCCGTCTGCGGGTCGTAGATGGCGATCGCCACCCGGCTCAACTTGTCAAACCGCTGCCTGAGGGTGGCGTGCACATTCTGCACTTTCTCACCAAATGAACTCTCCATCCCGCACATCCTTCTGTAGGCCTGTTGGGAGTATAGTGACACCCGTTTTGCCCCTCCTGCCAAATGGTGACGGCGCACAGGGATCGTGATCCCGCCCGCACTGGCGACGGCTCCCTCCCTGCCCGTGGTCATGTCACGCCCGCCCCACACCGCGTCCCCGGGCAAAGAGATTGTTCGCTTCCGACGTGTCGGCTGTATAGTTTTTGGTTAGCCATTCCGGTAAAATCCGCGCCCTTGAATAAGAGCCACCTAAGAGTGATTGAGCGATGTCCAACACAAAACAGGCCCCCAAAGTAGGATTCGTCTCCTTGGGTTGCCCCAAAAACCTGGTCGATTCCGAACGCATCCTGACCCAGCTGCGTACCGAAGGGTACGACGTGGTGCCCAGCTATGACGATGCGGAGCTGGTGGTGGTCAACACCTGCGGCTTCATCGACAGCGCGGTGCAGGAGTCCCTGGAAGCCATCGGTGAAGCCCTGGCCGAGAACGGCAAGGTGATCGTCACCGGCTGCCTGGGTGCCAAAGAGAACCAGATCCGCGAGATCCACCCCAAGGTGCTCGAGATCACAGGTCCCCACGCCTATGAAGAGGTGCTGGGCCACGTCCACAAATACGTGGAAAAACCCACCCACAACCCCTTCACCAGCCTGGTGCCGGCCCACGGCGTCAAGCTGACCCCGCGCCACTACGCCTATCTCAAGATTTCCGAAGGCTGCAACCACCGCTGCACCTTCTGCATCATCCCCTCCATGCGCGGGGATCTGGTGAGCCGTCCCATCGGCGAAGTGCTGGCCGAGGCCAAGCGCCTGAAAGAGGCTGGCGTGAAGGAGATCCTGGTGATCTCCCAGGACACCTCCGCCTACGGCGTGGACGTCAAGCACCGCACCGGTTTCTACGACGGCATGCCGGTCAAGACCAGCATGGTGGCCCTGTGCGAAGAGCTGGCCAAGCTCGGCATGTGGGTGCGCCTGCACTACGTCTACCCGTACCCGCACGTGGATGACGTCATCCCCCTGATGCGCGACGGCAAGATCCTCCCCTACCTCGACATCCCGCTGCAGCACGCCAGCCCGCGCATCCTCAAATTGATGAAGCGCCCCGGCTCCGTCGAGCGCACCCTGGAGCGGATCCAGAAGTGGCGCGAGATCTGCCCCGAGATCACCCTGCGCTCCACCTTCATCGTCGGCTTCCCCGGCGAGACCGAGGAAGAGTTCCAGATGCTGCTGGACTTCATCGACAAGGCGGAACTGGACAGAGTTGGCTGCTTCAAATACAGCCCGGTCGAGGGTGCCAAGGCCAACGAGCTGCCGGATCCGGTGCCGGCCGAGGTGCAGGAAGAACGCTTCCAGCGCTTCATGGAGCTGCAACAGCAGGTCTCCATCCGCAAGCTGGCCCGTAAAGTGGGCAAAGAGATGCTGGTGCTGATCGACGAGGTGGACGAAGAGGGCGCCACCGGCCGCTCCGCCGCCGATGCCCCCGAGATCGACGGCCTGGTCTACCTGAACGGTGAAACCGGCCTCAAGCCCGGCGACATGGTCAAGGTCCGCATCGACGAAGCGGACGAGTACGACCTCTGGGCCAGCCTGGTGGAATAATCACGCCACTCCCCCTCAAAGCCAGTCGGTCTCACCGACTGGCTTTTTTAATGTCCGCCGCCCGTCAGGCTCTTGCATGCCCCCCTGTCATCCCCTGTCCCGCCCCTCATCACCGATCTCCCTCCCCTCCCTCTTTTCGCACGCGCCCGTGAACCAGCGCACACTTCTCTCCTGCCACATGAGCCGCTTGTTTCCTGCGCAAAAATAAGCCGTGTCAACGGGGAAAAAACGAGCACGATCCAGCTCACATTATCGTTGTAACAGGGAGTGGCAAGGTGACTTTTTACTTTGTGAGAATTAATGCAACTTTATAATTTAAAAGGATTTAAAATGCATTTTGACGATAATGACGTGCGCCGTGCAATTTTTACGATATCGACGAAATGAAGAGTTGTTGTTTTCCTGTTAATTCTGCTTTTCTAAGGGCGTTGGACGACACAACTACAAGGGTGCAAAACCTGACCAACAGCGAGGGCCGGTATCCAAGCATGCGATGTCGGTGCTCCATTCCAAAACCATGGAAGACCAATAAGAAAGGAAAAAATATGCTTGCCAAAGTATCCAAAATCGCAACCTCAGTCATGCTGGGAACTCTGCTTGCCGGTGCCACCGGTACAGCCATGGCCGCCGACAACAAGACGGTGCTGACCCTGGTTGCCCAGCAGGAAACCGCATGGGTCAAGAACTTCAACCCCTTCCTGCAAGCGGGTCTGCTCCACACCACCCGTCACTTCATCTATGAGCCGCTGGTGATCTTCAACGATATGCAGGGTGGCAAACCCGTCTATCGTCTGGCCACCCACTACGCCTTCAGCGATGATCTGAAATCCGTCACCTTCGACCTGCGCGAAGGGGTCAAGTGGTCCGATGGTGAAGCCTTCACCGCCGACGACATCCTCTTCTCCTTCAACCTGGTCAAGGCCAACAAGGCGCTGGACGAGCGCTCCATCTGGACCCAGATCAAGGGTGTCGAGAAGCTGGGTGACCACAAGGTCAAATTCGACCTGGCCGAGATCAACACCAACGTGGTGAACGACCTGGTGCTGGTGCCCATCGTGCCGGAGCATCAGTGGAAGTCGGTGAAAGACCCGGTGGCCTTCACCAACGACAAGCCGGTCGGGACCGGTCCCTTCACCGAAGTGGACAACTTCTCCGCCCAGCTTTACACCCAGTGCCGCAACCCGCACTACTGGGACAACGCCAGCCTCTCCATCGACTGCCTGCGCATGCCGCAAATGGCCACCAACGACCAGGTACTGGCCGCCGTGATGAAGGGTGACGTGGATTGGTTCGGCTCCTTCGTGCCGGACATCGAGCGCCTCTACGTCGGCAACGATCCCAAGAACAACAAGTACTGGTTCCCCGCCTCCGGCACAGTGGCGTTCAACGTCAACTTCCAGAGCAAGAACCCGGGCAACCACGAAGCCTTCAACGACATCAACTTCCGCCGCGCCTTCTCCATGGCCATGGACCGCCAGTCCATGGTGGACATCGCGGGCTACGGCTACCCCACCGTCAACGAGTACCCGTCAGGGCTTGGCAAGGCATTCGCCTCCTGGGACAACCCGGACGTCGAGAAGAAGTACGGCAAGTACAACAAGTTCGACCTGGAAGGGGCCAAGGCCCTGCTGAAACAGGCGGGCTACAAGGACTGTGACGGCGACAAGTTCCTCGACACCCCGAGCTGCAAGAAGATCGAGTTCAAGGTGCTGGTACCGAACGGCTGGACCGACTGGGTCAACACCGTCCAGATCGGGGTCGAAAGCCTGCAGGCCCTGGGCCTGAACGCCAAGACCGCCACCCCGGAAGCCACCGTCTGGACCGAGTCCCTGATCACCGGTGACTTCGACGTCGCCCTGCAGGGTTACTTTGCCGGTGCCAACCCGCACAAGTACTTCGAGACCGCTTTCCACTCCCGCAACATGGGTGAGCGCGGCAACCGCTTCGCGGCGCCCCGCTACAAGGATCCCGAGCTCGACAAGCTGATTGACGACTTCACCCAGACCGCCGATGCGGCCAAGCAGAAGGAGATCATGTTCGCCATCCAGGAGCGTGTCGGGGCCAACCAGACCATCATCCCGGTGTTCAACAACCCGACCTGGTACGAATACAGCACCAAGCGCTTCAATGGCTGGTTCAGTGCCGACAACCCGGTCGCCAAGCCGCAGGTTCACCCGGACACTCCGGAGCGTCTGCTGCACGTGCTGTCACTCAAGCCAAACAGCTAATCACCCCGGCCCCCTGCGGGGGGCCCTCTTCCCCGCCATGTCTTCCATCCCCCGCACCTGCCGGGGTTGGGGGAGCTTTGCCCGGCGCGGGGCAGGCTTGCAGTAAAAGGTATCACCATGGGATTTATACTTAGACGCTTCTCCTTCTATCTGGTCGCCTTCCTGGTGGCCGCCACCATCAACTTCCTGCTACCCAGAGCCATGCCGGGGGACCCCGTCTCCGTCATGTTTGCCCGGGCCGGCGCCATGATGGAACCCGCCGCGCTGGAAGCCCTCAAAGCCACCTTCGGTTTCGTGGACGGCCCCATCGGCACCCAGTTTCTCACCTATGTGAAGAGCGTCTTCACCTGGGATCTCGGCACCTCGGTGCGCTACTACCCCCAACCGGTTGCCGACGTCCTCGGCCGCGCCATCGGCTGGACCCTGTTCCTGGTGGGCACCTCCACCATTCTGAGCTTCTCCATCGGCTCCATCGTCGGCATCTTCGCCGCCTGGTACCGGGGCGGACGCATGGACAGCATCCTCTCCCCGCTCACCCTGGTGATGCAGGCCATCCCCCCCGTGGTGGTCTCTCTGCTCGCCCTCTTCCTGTTCGGAGTGAGCCTCGGCTGGCTGCCCATCGGCTACGCCTACAGCCCCGAGATCCCCGCCGATTTTGGCTGGGAACACATCAAGAGCATCCTGCTGCACGCCATCATGCCGGTGGGCACCCTGGCCGCGGTGCAGGTAGGGGGCTTTCTCATCACCATGCGCAACAACATGATCAACCTCCTGGGCGAGGACTACATCACCATGGCCAAGGCCAAGGGGCTCTCCAGCAACCGGGTGATCTTCAACTACGGCGCCCGCAACGCCGTGCTGCCCAGCGTCACAGCCCTCTCCATGGCACTCGGTTTCGTCATCGGCGGATCCCTCATCACCGAGGTGATCTTCAACTACCCCGGCCTGGGACTGACCCTCTATCAGGGCATCCTGGCCCGTGACTACCCCCTCATCCAGGGGCAACTGCTCATCATGACCATCACCATGCTCAGCTTCAATTTCCTGGCGGACGTGCTCTACGTCTTCCTGGATCCCCGTCTGCGTACAGGAGGCAAATAAGATGCGTATGCCGACTATCTTGAAAATCCTGCTGGGTAACAAGAAGGCCGCCTTCGGCCTCGCCATCGTGGTCACCTTCGTGCTGATGGCCCTGTTCGCCCCGCTGCTCGCCAGCAACGAACCCACCAAGCGGGTCGCCCGCCCCCACCAGCCCCCCAGCATGGAGCTGGTGATGGGTTCCAACCGCATGGGCCACGATCTCTGGGCCCAGTTCACCAACGGCGCCCGCATCTCCCTGATGGTGGGCTTCGGGGCAGGCCTGCTGGTGTGCGCCCTGGCCATCACGGTGGGCATCACCGCCGGCTACTTCGGCGGCGTGGTGGACGAGTGCCTCACCTTCCTGATGAACGTGGTGCTGGTGATCCCGAACCTCCCCCTGTTGCTGGTGCTGGCAAGCTTCATCGGAGAGGCCTCCCCCATGGTGATCGCCCTCATCATAGGGTTGACCTCCTGGGCCTATGGTGCCCGGGTCATCCGCGCCCAGACCCTGGCCCTGCGGGAGAAAGAGTTCGTCATCGCCGCCGAGGTGCTGGGTGAACCGGCCTGGCGCATCATCCTGGTGGAGATACTGCCGAACCTCATCTCCATCATCGGGGTGAGCTTCATCGGATCCATCATCTACGCCATTGTCACCGAGGCGACCCTGGAGTTCCTGGGCCTTGGCGACCCCACCGTCGTGAGCTGGGGCATCATGCTCTACAACGCCCAGACCTCGAGCGCCATCCTGGTGGGTGCCTGGTGGGAGATCCTGGCCCCCTGCTTTGCCATCGCCGCCCTGGGGGCGGGTCTCGCCATGCTCAACTTCGCCATCGACGAAATCGCCAACCCGCAACTTCGTTCCCACAAGGGCCTGCGTCGCTGGAAGCAGCTTGCCACTCCCATCACTGCTCAGGAGAAGACAGCATGAAGCCGCAACAACCCCTGCTGTCGGTGTGCCAGCTCTGTGTCGACTACATCACCGAGAGCGGCGACGTGCGCGTCGTCAATTCGGTCAGTTTTGACATCATGCCGGGTGAGGTGTTCGGCCTCGCCGGCGAGTCCGGTTGCGGCAAGTCCACGGTCGCCTTCTCGGTGGCTAGGCTGCACAAGCCGCCCGCCTACATCAGCGGCGGCGAGATCCTGTTCAAGGGAGAGAACATCCTCGCCTTCGACGACGAGCGGTTGCGCAGCTACCGCTGGCGCCAGGCGAGCGTGGTGTTCCAGTCCGCCATGAATGCGCTCAACCCCGTGCTGCGCATGGAGGAGCAGTTCTGCGACGTGCTCTTGGCCCACAACCCCGGCATGACCCGCTATGAGGCGATCAAGCGCGCCCAGGAGCTGCTGGAGATCGTCGACATCCACCCGAGCCGGCTCAAGGACTACCCGCACCAGTTCTCCGGCGGCATGCGCCAGCGGCTGGTGATCGCCATCGCCATGGCCCTCAACCCCGAGCTCTTGATCATGGACGAGCCCACCACGGCGCTCGACGTGGTGGTGCAGCGGGAGATTTTGCAGAAGGTCTATGCGCTCAAGGCGAAGTTCAACTTCTCCATCCTGTTCATCACCCACGACCTCTCGCTCATGGTCGAGTTCTGCGATCGCATCGGCATCATGTACGCGGGGGAACTGGTGGAGGTGGCGCCGGCCAAGGCGATCCTGACCGCGCCCCTGCACCCCTACACCCGGGGCCTTGGCAACTCCTTCCCCCCCCTGCATGGGCCCAAGACCGTGCTGGAGGGGATCCCTGGCAGCCCACTCAATCTGCTGGAGGTGCCGGTGGGCTGCCGCTTCCAGGCACGCTGCGCCAAGGTGCACGAGCGCTGCCGCCAGGAATACACCCGGCTGGCCGAGATCCGGCCCGGCCAACAGGCTGCCTGCCACCTTCATGAGGCAGCAGAGGAACAACCGGATCTTCCGATCCATCTGGACAAGGCCGCTGGCTGTTAAGGATGTCTGTCATGCAAATCGCCCAAACCGACGCGCCCATCATCGAGGTCCAGCACCTCTACAAGGACTTCGCCGTCAACTCCAACGCCATCAAGAGCGGCAAGATGCGGGCACTGTCCGACATCACCTTCAACCTGCACCGGGGCCGCGCCCTGGCAGTGGTGGGGGAATCCGGCTCCGGCAAGAGCACCATCGCCAAGATCATCGCCAAGATGTACAAGCTCTCCAACGGCCGCATCCTCTACCGTGGCCGCGACCTGGAGGAGTTCAACAAGGGCACCGCCCTGCTGGACTATCGCCAGAGCGTGCAGATGGTGTGGCAGGATCCGTTCGGTTCACTGAATCCGACCCACACCATCTACCACCACATCGCCCGTCCCCTGCTGCTGCACAGCAAGGTGAGCGACAAGCGGGATCTGCCCGACATGGTCTATGGCCTCCTTGAAAAGGTGGGGCTGACCCCCGCCAAGGCGACCGCGGCCAAGTACCCGCACCAGCTCTCCGGCGGCCAGCGCCAGCGGGTCAACATCGCCCGCAACCTGGCGGTGGAGGCGGAAGTGGTGCTGGCGGACGAACCCACCTCCATGCTCGACGTCTCCATTCGCATCGGCATCCTCAACCTGATGGAGCAGATGAAGAACGAGCTCGGCGTCTCCATGCTCTACATCACCCACGACATCGCCACCGCCCGCTACGTGGCGGAAGATCTGGCGGTGATGTACGTGGGTCACATGGTGGAGTGGGGAGAGGTGGACGAGATCCTGCACCACCCCCAGCACCCCTACACCCAGTTGCTCATTTCGGCGGTGCCGGATCCCGAGAAGAGCATCCACGCCGAGCTGGAGGGAGGCCGCAAGGGGGAAATCCCGCTCTGGACCCCGGAATCCCGTGGCTGTCCCTTTGCCGGGCGCTGCCATCAGGCCATGCCCCGCTGCAAGGAGAGCCTGCCCCCGGTGACCCGGCTCGCCGACAACCACTTCGTGCGCTGCTACCTCCACGAACAGGGGTAAGCAGGCCCGCGGCCGGGCGCCGTCGCCCGGCCATGCCTCGCGTCGGGGCCGCAAGGCCCCGCAATGAGCCTCGCCCGTCAGGGGCGAGCCTTCGGAGTAAGACCTTGATGGAACTTTTGATCAACCAGGTGGGTTACGAATGTCACGGGGAGAAGAGCGCCCTGCTGCAGTGCGGCGCCGACCTCGATATCCGCGGCCACGTCAGGTTGCTGCGCCAGCAGGACGACCACCTTTTGCTGGAGACGCCGCTGGTGGCAGCGGGATGCGTCCCCGGCTGGCAGGGGCGCCACTACTGGCGGGCCGATTTCTCCGCCTTCACCGAGCCCGACCACTACCGGCTGGAGGCCGTCGTGACCACGGGAGCGCAGGAGCGTCTGGTGCGATCCCCCCCCTTTGCCATCGACCGAGGGCTGCTGGCGCGCCGCTGCCTCTCCGATGTTATCCACTACTTCAAGGGACAACGCGCCAGCGGCACCTTCGACCGGGCGGACCGCAGGGCACGCCTCTTTGGCACCGATCAGCGCCGGGACGTACATGGCGGCTGGTTCGACGCCAGCGGCGACATGAGCAAGTACCTGAGTCACCTATCCTACGCCAACTACCTCAATCCCCAGCAGACCCCCATGGTGGTCTGGTCCCTGCTCAAGTGCAGGGAACTCCTGGCGACACGTCGCGATATCGACGGGATGAACCTGTGTAAACGGCTCAATGACGAGGGGCTGCACGGGGCGGATTTTCTCTGCCGAATGCAGGACGAGCGCGGCTTCTTCTACATGACCCTGTTCGACAAGTGGAGCAAGGATCCCGAGCAGCGGGAGCTGTGCGCCTATGCGACCCAGCAGGGGATCAAGTCCGCCCGCTGGCAGGCGGGTTTTCGCCAGGGGGGCGGCATGGCCATCGCCGCCCTGGCCCGCGCCGCCCGGGAACCGATTGGCGGCGACCTTGACACAAGCCAGTACGCCGAGGCGGCAAGACGCGGCTACCTGCACCTGCGCGAGCACAACCTCGCCTACCTGGATGACGGGGTCGAGAACATCATCGACGACTATTGCTCCCTGCTGGCGGCGGTCGAGCTCACCAGAACGCTGGGCGCCGAGTGGCTCGCCGAGGCGCGGGATCGGGCCGGCCGGCTGTGCGCCCGCCAGCGCGCCCACCCCGATCTCTGCCACCATTGGGCCGCCAACGACGATGGCTCTCGCCCCTACTACCACGCCGCCGAGGCGGGCCTGCCGGTGCTGGCGCTGCTGGAGTATCTCGCCATCGAGCCGGATCCGGCGCGCCAGTGGGCGGCCAGGACCGTCGCCGAGCAGGCCCTGGCGGCCGAGCTGGCCCTCGCGGCCCGGGCAGGCAATCCCTTCGCTCTCGCCCGCCAGTATGTGAAAGGGGTCGATGAGGCGCCCCGGGTGAGCTTTTTCATGCCCCACCACAACGAATCCGGTTACTGGTGGCAGGGGGAGAACGCCCGGCTGGCATCGCTGGCCACCATGGCGTTTGCTGCCGCACAGCACCTGCCCGGGCAGTGCGCACTGCTGCGCACCTTCGGCCAGCAGCAGCTCGACTGGATCCTGGGGAGAAACCCCTTCAACGCCTGCATGCTGGCGGGTCAGGGCATCAACAACCCGGAATACACCGCCGGCTACCCCAATGCACAGGGGGGGATCTGCAACGGCATCACCGCCGGCTTCGATGACGAAAATGACGTGGCCTTTATTCCAGAGGCGTACAAGGATCGGCTGGATCAGAACTGGCGCTGGGGGGAGCAATGGATCCCGCACGCCGCCTGGTTCGCCCTGGCCATCACCTGGCAGAGCGCACAAGGAGGCCACCATGATTGAGAGCGGTTCACACATCACTGGCACCGGGGAGAGTCCTGGATCCTCCATACCGCCAGCCAGGTTTACCCTGGCCATCACCTGGCAAAGCGCGCAGGGAGGCCCCCATGATTGAGTTCTGGGTCGGGGTGGATGGCGGCGGCACCCACACCCGGGCCCGCATTCGCAACAACGCAGGCAAGCTGCTCGGCGAGGGGCGCGCCGCCGGCTCCAATCTGGAGCTGGGCATCGCCCTCGCCCACGGCCATGTGCTGGCTGCCATCGATCAGGCCCGCATCGACGCGGGTCTGCCCAGAGAGAGCGAACAGCGGATGGGAGTCGGGCTCGCACTCGCCTCCGCCGAGCTCGCCGACTGCTACCACGCCATGCTGACCATGCCCTTCCCGTTTGCGCGGGTGAAGCTCACCTCCGATGCCTTTGGTGCCTGCCTCGGCGCCTTCGACGGCCAGGAGGGGGCCATCCTGATCGCGGGCACCGGCTCGGCGGGGCTCATCTACCGGGAGGGACGTCTTCGCACCTGCTCGGGTCGCGGCTTCCCCGTCTCAGATCTCGGCAGCGGCGCCTGGCTCGGGCTGCGTGCCATCCAGCAGTCCCTGCTCTGCCACGACGGCATCCTGCCCCCCAGCACCCTGGCGGTGCGTCTGATGGATCACTTCAAGCGGGATCAGGCCGAGGTAGTGCGCTGGGCTGCACGCGCCATCCCGGCCGACTATGGCAGCTTCGCCCCCTGGGTATTCGATGCCGCGAGCGACGGGGACGAGCTCGCCACCGCCCTGCTGGATGAGACCTGTGCCCAGCTCGGCATGCTGCTGGAGGGCATGACCCAGCTCGGGGCAGACCGGATCGCCCTGCTGGGCGGCATCGGCACGCGCCTCGCCCCCCGTCTGGGCCACTTCCATCTGGTCGCCCCCAAGCGCGACGCGCTGGAGGGGGCCATCCTGTTTGCCAGGACGGAGGCGCTGCCATGTCTGCATCCCTGAGCCTGGTCGGGCCGACAACACCTGCGGGACAGGTTCCCGTTTCCTTCACCCCATCAGAGGAATTCCCATGTCCGCACCCCTGATCCACACCCGGGTCGATCACCGTGACGGTGACGATGTCTGGTTTCGCTTCACCCTGAGCCAACTGCCAGCAGCCCCCTGGAAACTCCATTTCTGCCTCGCCCGCCAGATCGATCCCCACTCGATCGAAGGGGGCGCTCTGGAGCGCCAGAGCGGCAGTTACAAGGTCATGGTGCCCCACGAGGGGGTGAGCGAGCTGCGCTTCTGCTGTCGCAACACCCCGCTCAAGCATGACTCCGATATGCCCAAGGGTTTCTTCCTGAGCCTGGAGAGCAAGGGACAGCTGCAACCCCTGGTGCTGGAGGGGGAAGACCTTGGCCTGACCAACCCGCCCTCCCCGGGCCCCGACCTGCCACAGGTGGAGGCCGTCAACGGCCTCGTGCCCCAGCCCGCCCACCTGATTTATACAGAAGGCAACTTCCGGCTGGCCGAGCGGGCCCACGTCGACGGCCCCGTTCCCCTCGCCTCCCTGCTAGCCCATTTCAACGAGCTGACAGGCCTGGCCCTGACCCAGGATCATGATGCGGAGATCCACCTCGTCGAGGCGACACTTCCCCCCGAGGGGTATGAGCTCACCATCACCCCTGAGGAGATCGTCATCCGGGCCGCCGGCGAGGCGGGCTGGCGCCACGGGCTGGTGAGCCTGACCCAGTGGGCGCTGCAACACGGAGAGAGCCTGCCCTGCCTGACGGTGCGGGATGCACCGCGCTTCGGTTTTCGCGGCATCTTCCTCGACTGTGCCCGCCACTTCCACTCCATCGCCACCCTCAAGCGCCTGCTCAAGCAGATGAGCCTCTACAAGTTCAACCGCTTCCACTGGCACCTCACCGATGACGAGGGGTGGCGCCTTGAGATCAAGGCCTTCCCCCAGCTGACCGCCGTGGGTGCCTGGCGCGGCCATGGCCTGGCGGTGGGGCCCCAGCTGAGCGGCGGCCCCGACCCTTATGGCGGTTACTACACCCAGAGCGAGGTGCGCGAGCTGGTCGCCTACGCCGCCGGGCTTGGCATCACCATCATTCCGGAAATAGACATCCCGGGGCACTGTCACGCCGCCATCAAGGCGCTGCCCGAGCTGCTGGTGGAAGAGGCAGACCGCTCCCGCTACCTCTCGGTGCAATATTTCGACGACAACGTGCTTAACCCGGCCCTGCCCGGCACCTATCGATTCCTGGACGCCGTGATGGACGAGGTGTGCGATCTCTTCCCAGGGAGTCAGGTTCACATGGGGGGGGACGAAGTGCCCACCGGCGTCTGGACCGACAGTCCCGCCTGCCAGCAGCTGATGGCCGAGCAGGGGTATCAGGATTGCCGCGAGCTGCAGGGGCACCTGCTGCGCCACTGCCAGCACTACCTGGCTGGCAAGGGCAAACAGATGCTGGGGTGGGAAGAGATACTGCACGGTGACAAGGTGAGCCGGGAGGCCACCGTCTTCGCCTGGACCAGCTTCCAGGCCGGCCTGGATGCCGCCGCATCCGGTTACCCCGTGGTGATGGCGCCTGCCCAGCACCTCTATCTGGATCTTGCCTGGAGTCAGGACATCCACGAGCCGGGACTCTACTGGGCGGGTACCCTCAACCTGGCGCAGGTGCATGCATGCGATCCTGCCCCGGCCGATTTCCATGCCAACGATAACATCCTGGGGGTGCTGAGCCCCTTGTGGTCGGAACTGATCACCTCTCGCGATCGTCTCGACTACATGTTGTTCCCGCGCATGCTGGCCACGGCAGAGGTGGCCTGGAGCACTCCCGCCCGCAAGGTGTGGGAGCACTTCGTCGCCCGTCTGCCCGGCCAGCTGCACATCCTCGACCAGTTGCAAGTGCGTTACCGGGTGCCACAGAGGTAGTGTTATCTTTTTCTTTTCGGCGACCTTTTGGTCGCCGTTTTTTTACCCATCAACAACAAAAACCCAACCTAGCCCCTACTTTTCATCTGCCTTTGTTGGCAAAATAAGGCCCCCGATGAAACCAGACAGGGGATGCATCTCCCTGCGGTTCCGCCACAATAACAATCAGCAAACAGATCGGAGCTTACCCTTATGGCCCGCAAACACGCCCAGGTCGTGGACAGTGAAGTGGAATTTCCCGCCGACGTGCAACTCGTCTCCACCACGGATCTGCGCGGCGTCATTACCTACGCCAACCCCGCCTTCTGCCGCATCGCCGGTTACCAGGTCGATGAACTGGTCGGCCACAACCACAACCTGGTTCGCCACCCCGACATGCCCAAGGCCGCCTTCGCCGATCTCTGGGATCGCCTCAAGGAGGGCAACCCCTGGCGGGGAGTGGTGAAAAACCGCTGCAAGGATGGCCGCTATTACTGGGTCGACGCCTACGTCACCCCCATCTACGAGCACGGCAAGATAAGCGGCTACCAGTCGGTGCGCTGCAAGCCCGACCCCCAGCTCAAGCAGGCTGCCGCCCAGGCCTATCGGGCCCTGCTTTCGGCCGAGCAACGGGGCACCCCGGCCCGCCCCTCGCTGCGCCGTTTCAGGCCGCTGATGCTCGGCCTGCCGCTGCTGGCGCTGCTGGTCTGGGCCGCCCTCACCCAGGGCCCCCTCACCGCGCTGCTGATGCTGCTCCCCCCCCTCGCCATCGCGGGCGCCTACTGGCGCGAGCTCATCGCCCTGCCCCGCTATCTCAGGCAGCTCGGTCA
The DNA here is from genome assembly GCF_027707725.1 of Aeromonas sp. QDB25. Taxonomy (NCBI): domain Bacteria; kingdom Pseudomonadati; phylum Pseudomonadota; class Gammaproteobacteria; order Aeromonadales; family Aeromonadaceae; genus Aeromonas; species Aeromonas sp. QDB25. The sequence continues at coordinate 61,570 of NZ_JAPCIZ010000008.1, forward strand.
GCAATATGACAGCCTGACCCGGCTGGTCTATTCGGGGGATGCCCCGGGGGCCATCGCCGATTTTCACCTGAAGATGCTGCAAGCCCGGATCCGCACCGTGCTGGGGCGGGTCGACGATGCCACCCATCCGCTTCAGGCCCTGGCAACCGATCTGCAGGACTCCTCACACCGCGCCTTCCTCGACATCAACGAGCAGGATGCCCAGACCCAGCAGATGGCGGCCGCCATGACCCAGATGGCCAGCACCGCACACGAGATTGCCCGCAACATCCAGGACACCAACGGCCAGGTGACCGAGGCTCGCAGCAGTTGCCAGAGCACGGTGGAACAGCTGGACCAGACCCAGCAGCAGATGACCAGGCTGGCCAGCCAGGCGGAGCAGGCCTTCCACTCCGCGGTGGAGCTCGCCAGCGAGTCGGAGCGCATTGGCAGCGTGATGGGTGAAATCCAGGGCATCGCCGAGCAGACCAACCTGCTGGCCCTCAACGCCGCCATCGAGGCCGCCCGTGCCGGCGAGCAGGGGCGCGGCTTTGCGGTGGTGGCGGACGAGGTGCGCACCCTGTCGACCCGTACCCACAAGGCGACCGAGCAGATCCAGGGCAGCATCAGCCAGATCCAGCACACCCTGGAGCGCTGGCAGGGCATGATGCAGGACAACCTGGCCCAGACCCGGGAATGCGTCGAGATGACCCGCCAGGGATCAGGCAACCTGCACCTGGTGCTGGGGGAAATCGATCAGGTGACCGAATTCTCCACCCAGATCGCCGCCGCCGCGGAGCAGCAGCAGGTGGTGGTGGAGGAGATCAGCCGCAACATCCACCAGATCTCCGAATACTCCCGCGCCAACAGCCAGAAGATCCAGGCGGTGGACGACTCCAGCCAGGAGCTGCTCAGGCGGGCCCGCGAGCTCAGGGGACTGAGCCAGACCTTCGGCTGACAGATTGCAAGCCCCATGACAGAAGCGCCACAATGGCGCTTCTGCTGTTTTTGACGAGCCATCATCATGAGAACAAACGCGCCCCCCCTGGACAAGACGGCCCGCATCGAGGCGATCCTCGCCCTGATCCCCCCCGGCCGCGTGGTGAGCTACGGCCAGGTGGCGGATCTCGCGGGCCTGCCCGGACGGGCACGACTGGTGGGAAAAGTCTTGCGGGAGACCGACAAGGTGCTGCCCTGGCACCGGGTGCTGGGGGCGGCAGGCACCATTTCGCTGCCAAAAGGATCCGCAGGCTTTGACAAGCAAGCGGGGCTGCTGCAGGAGGAGGGGGTGCCCGTGATTGGCGGGCGGGTCAGGATGCGGGAGTGGCAGTGGCAGCCCGACCTGGCCGAGCTGCTCTTTCTGGTTCCCTTCTGACGAGGCTGACACGTCCCGAAGGGATGGGCGTTCTTGCAACAAAGGGAGGGCCTCTGTGGTCGCCCTCCGTCACGTTCCTTCCCTAGTCGCCGGCAATGGGCCCCAGAATGTCATCGCTGCGCACCTGTACCGGGATGGTCTCATCCTCCCGTTGCAAGAGCACCAGCAGACTCTGTCTGTCCACCTCCAGCACATAGGCTGTCCCTTCACGGGTCAGGCAGGTCATGCCCGGCCGTATTTCATGTATCTCCATCACAACTCCCTGTCTTGCGCTGCCATCCATGCAGCCATTCCAGTATATCGCCATCCACCAACAAAGAAGCCCCTCGCAAGGGGCCTCTTTCATCATGCTGTGAGCGGCGTCGCCATCAGGCTTTCTTCGCCTTGGGCAGGCTCTCCTGCCATTTTCCGTTGTCGTAATGGGCTGTCCAGCCGGTCGCCTTGCCGTTGACCTCGGTCATCACGTACTGCTCCTTGGTCTTGCGGCTGAAGCGCACCACGGAGGCGTTTCCGTCAGGATCTGACGCCGGGGCGTCCGCCAGGTACTGGTGCTTGGGGGAGAGGCGATCGCGGAAGCGCTTGAGCTCCTCCACCAGGGGCGCACGGGTCTCGCGGGATTTGGGGAAGTTGCTGGCGGCCAAGAAGAGGCCGGCGGCGCCGTCCCGCAGCACGAAGTGGGCGTCGGACTGGGTACATTTCAGCTCGGGCAGGGGTACCGGATCCTCTTTCGGCGGCGCAATGTCGCCATTTTTCAGGATCTTGCGGGTGTTCTTGCAGCTCTCGTTGGTGCAACCCATGTATTTGCCGAAACGGCCGTTCTTGAGCTGCATCTCGGAGCCGCAGCGATCGCACTCGATGCTCGGCCCTTCGTAGCCCTTGAGCTTGAACTGCCCCTGTTCCACCTCGTAGCCATCGCAATCCGGGTTGCGACCGCAGACGTGCAACTTGCGGCTATCGTCGATGATGTAGGCGTCCATCGCGGTGCCGCAGATCCCGCAGCGATGCTTGGCACGCAGGGCATCGGTTTCCGCCTCGTCCCCGTCGGTGGCGGAGACGAACTCGTCCGCACTGACCAGGTTGATGGTCTTCTTGCAGCGCTCCTTGGGCGGCAGGGCATAGCCGGAGCAGCCGAGGAAGACGCCGGTGGTGGCGGTACGGATACCCATCTTGCGGCCACAATCCGGGCAGTCGATGTCGGTCAGCACCATCTGGTTGGCACGCATGCCCCCCTCTTCATGGGGCTTGTCGGCCTGCTCCAGCTCCTGGGTGAACTCGGCGTAGAAGGCGTCGAGCACCTTCTTCCACTCCAGGCTCCCCTCGGCGATGCCGTCGAGCTTGTCTTCCATCTTGGCGGTGAACTCGTAGTTCATCAGCTCGACGAAGTTTTCCACCAGGCGGTCGGTGACGATCTCCCCCATCTTCTCGGCGAAGAAGCGGCGGCTCTCGACCCGCACATACCCACGGTCGACGATGGTGGAGATGATGGAGGCGTAAGTGGACGGACGGCCGATGCCGCGCTTTTCCAGCTCGCGTACCAGGGCCGCTTCGGTGAAGCGGGCGGGCGGCTTGGTGAAGTGCTGGCGCGGATCCAGCTTGACCAGTTTCAGCACCTCGCCGACGGTCACCGCCGGCAGCTGGCTGTCTTCACCCTTGCGGCCCATGGGCGGCAGGGCCTTGGTCCAGCCGGCGAAGCGCAGGGTGCGACCGCGCGCCTTGAGCTCGAACTCCCCTGCCTTGACGGTCAGGGTGGAGGAGTCGTACTGGGCCGGGGTCATCTGGCAGGCGACAAACTGGCGCCAGATGAGGTCATAGAGCCGCATGGCATCGGGCTCCATCCCTTCCAGCATCTCGGCAGTCACCTGGACGCTGGAGGGGCGGATCGCCTCGTGGGCCTCCTGGGCATTGGCCTTGGCGCCGTAGAGGTTCGGCTCGCTCGGCAGGTAGGCGGCACCATACTGCTCGCCGATGTATTCCCGCACCGCGTCCACCGCCTCTTTGCTGAGGTTGGTGGAGTCGGTACGCATATAAGTGATGTAACCCGCTTCATAGAGACGCTGGGCCATCATCATGGTCTTCTTGACCCCGAAGCTCAGACGGGTAGAAGCCGCCTGCTGCAGGGTGGACGTGATAAAGGGAGCGGACGGCTTGGAGCCGGTCGGCTTGTCTTCCCGGTTCACCACCTTGTAGTCGACCCCTTCCAGGGCCGCCACGGCGGCGAAGGTCTCGGCCTGGGTCACCGGCTTGAAGTCGGCTCCGTTGCGGCTGACCACCTCCATGCGCAGCTCGCTCTTCTCGGCGGTCAGCAGGTCGGCGTTGAGATCCCAGAACTCCACCGGCACGAACGCCTTGATCTCGCGCTCCTTGTCGACGATGAGGCGCACCGCGACGGATTGCACCCGACCGGCGGAGAGGCCGCGGGCCAGCTTCTTCCACAAGAGCGGGGAGACCATGTAACCCACCACCCGGTCGAGGAAACGACGGGCCTGCTGGGCGTTGACGCGATGAATGTTCAACTCGGACGGCTGGGCGAACGCCTCCTGGATGGCGCTCTTGGTGATCTCGTTGAACACCACGCGCTTGTAGCGGCTGTCGTCGCCACCGATGATCTCGCGCAGGTGCCAGGCGATCGCTTCCCCCTCTCTATCCAAGTCGGTTGCGAGATAGATGGTGTCAGCCTTGGCGGCCAGACTTTGCAACTCGCTGACCACTTTTTCCTTGCCGGGCAAAATCTGGTAGTTGGCCTGCCAGCCTGCGGTCGGGTTGATGCCCATCCTTGAGAACAGGGCGTTGCGATCCTTGGCCGCCTTCTCGGATTCGCTGAGCTTGATGCCGCGAATGACAGGTTTTTTGGGCTCGGTGCTGGCGCTGCCGCTGGTCGGCAGATCGCGCACGTGGCCTACGCTGGATTTCACCACGTAGTCCTTGCCCAAATATTTGTTGATGGTCTTGGCCTTGGCCGGAGACTCCACGATGACCAGTGATTTGCCCATGCTGTAACTATTATCCTCATTGCACCCGACGGGGTTGGCGTGCGGTTTTGTGGGGCTGTATAAGAGATTTGACGGGAAAAAGCAATCTTGCGGGTCAATTTGCCCGACAGCCCGAACCGCCCTGCTTCTTTATTTATTAATGCGAAGCCGGGGCGCGGGAAGCAACCGCTTTTTTGTTTTTATGCTATATCCCCCCCTTTTTTAGATTGGAAATGACATATCCAGCCACCCTTGTGACATAAAAACCCATTCTGGTTATCAGCTTGTTACAAAGGATGAAATCTCTTTATAATGGCCGCACACCGCAGCTTTGTGCGCGGAAGGAACCGCTCCCCATATAAAAATCGAAAGGATGTGATCATGAAGCACTTCGAGGTCAACTTCGACGGCCTGGTCGGCCCCACCCACAACTATGCCGGCCTCTCCTATGGCAACGTCGCCTCCCAGAGCAACGCCAAAGAGGCCTCCAACCCCAAGGAAGCGGCCAAGCAGGGGCTGCGCAAGATGAAGGCGCTGACCGACCTCGGCATGGTGCAGGGCGTGCTGGCTCCTCAGGAGAGACCGGATCTCGCGACCCTGCGCCGCCTGGGCTTCACCGGCAACGACGCCAGCGTCCTGGCCCAGGCCGCCAGACAGGCCCCCGCCGTGCTGGCCGCCTGCTATTCGGCCTCCAGCATGTGGACCGCCAACGCCGCCACCGTCTCCCCGAGCGCCGACACCCAGGATGGCCGCATTCACTTCACCCCCGCCAACCTGACCAACAAGTTCCACCGCTCCCTGGAGCCCGAGGTGACCGGGCGCATCCTGCGGGCCGTGTTCAACAACGATCGCCACTTCTATCACCACCAACATCTGCCGGAGAACGACCACTTCGGTGACGAAGGCGCCGCCAACCACACCCGGCTGTGCCGCGCCTATGGCGAAGCGGGGGTCGAGCTGTTCGTCTATGGCCGCAGCGCCTTCGACGTCTCCCAGCCCGCGCCCAAACGCTATCCGGCCCGCCAGACCCTGGAGGCGAGCCAGGCCATCGCCCGCCTGCATGGCCTGGGGGATGAGAGTGCGGTCTTCATTCAACAGAACCCGGACGTGATCGATCAGGGGGTGTTCCACAACGATGTCATCGCGGTGGGCAACCAGAACGTGCTCTTCTTCCACCAGCAGGCGTTCCTCAATACCGAGGCTGCTCTGGCCGAGGTGCGTACCAAGTTCGGCGAGGGGGATCTGCACTTCATCGAAGTGCCGACCAGCGAAGTGTCGGTGCAGGATGCGGTGAAGTCCTACCTGTTCAACACCCAGATCCTCACCCTGCCATCCGGCGAGATGGCGATCATCGCCCCCACCGAATGCCGCGACAACCCGGCGGTGTCCGCCTATCTGGCCAGGCTGGTGACCCTGGGCACCCCCATCAAGGACGTCCACTACATGGACGTGAAGCAGAGCATGAGAAACGGCGGCGGCCCCGCCTGTCTGCGCCTGCGGGTTGCCATGAACGACACCGAGCTCGCCGCGGTCAACCCGGCCTGCCTCATCACCGACAACCAGTTTGCCCGCCTGGATCAGTGGGTCGAGAAGCACTATCGCGACAGCCTGGCGCTGGACGATCTGCGGGACCCCTCCCTGGTGCTGGAGACCCGCACCGCCCTGGACGAGCTGACCCAGATCCTGAAACTGGGTTCCGTCTACCCCTTCCAGCGCTGAGGTGCGCCATCGGCCTGCAGAGCCGACGCAATAAAAAAAGAGAGCCGGGCAATGCCCGGCTCTCTTTTTAGTCCTTTGCACTGAGCTATAAAACCTGTTCATGAGCTGTAGCGAGAGATCGTCAGCAAGGTGAAGAGCAGCGCAGGAACCGGAGTGTGTAGATACACATGAGGATTCCGAGCAGCACATGAGCCTTGATCACGACCTCGCAGTAAGCTCGAAACAGGTTCTCAGCGCCAGGGGCTCTGCTGCCACAGGCGGCCGAGGGCCCCCTCCAGCCCCAGTGCCGCCTGCTTGCCAAGCTTCTGGGTCAGGCTCCTTGGTTTGCTGTAGCGGATGCCGACCACCTTGTGATGGCTGGCCTGGGCCAGCAGGTAGTCATCGCTGGTGCAAAGCGCATCCACCAGACCGAGCTGCTTGGCCTGGCTCGCCAGCCAATGCTCGCCGGTGGTCACCTTGTCGATGTCGAGACCGGGTCTGTGCTCGGCCACGAAGGCCTTGAACTGCTCGTGGATGGCCCCCAGCTCCTCGCGAAACTTCTCCCGCCCCAGATCGTCGTTCTCGCCGAACATGGTGATGGTGCGCTTGTACTGGCCTGCGGTGTGCATCTCGAATTCGATGTCGTGCTTCTTGAGCAGCTTGTTGAAGTTCGGCATCTGGGCAATGACACCGATGGATCCGACGATGGCGAACGGCGCCGCCAGGATCTTGTCCGCGACGCAGGCCATCATGTAGCCACCGCTCGCCGCCACCTTGTCGATGGCCACGGTCAGCGTGATGTCCTTGTCCCGCAGCCGCTGCAACTGGGAGGCGGCCAGGCCGTAGCCGTGCACCACGCCGCCGCCGGATTCGAGGCGCAGCAGCACCTCGTCCCCGGGGCGGGCCACGCCTATCACGGCGCTCACCTCTTCCCGCAGGGAGGCCACCTCCTTGGCATCCATACTGCCGTTGAAGTCGATGACGAACAGCCGGCTGCGCTCATCCTCCCCCTTGGCTTTGGCCTTGTGCTCCGCCTTGCGGGTCTTCTCCATCTGCTTGCGCTCGGCCTTGCCCGCCAGGGCTGCCTGCAGTTGATGGCGCCCCTGCTCCAGCTCGCCGGAGAGATCGGTCACCACCAGCTCCCCCTTGCGGGATTTGGGCTGGCGGCTGCTCGCCACCATCAGGATGACGGCGCCGATGGCCAGCAGGAAGGTGAGGGTCTTGGCCAGAAACAGGCCGTATTCGGTCAAAAATGCCACTTGATGCTCCGCGCTATGTCCGGTTTTTTCACATAGTAAGGAGTTTGCCCCCCTCGCGCAAAAACTCTGCCATCTCCCGAGCCAAGGACGGAGGGATCGACGCTATCGCCCTGTTTTATTCACATTTTTGCCGTCTCATACTGGTCAACTGCCGGGCCGGGTCAGTACACTTGCCCACTCGATTCGTTGCGCCAAGCCGCCAGGCATTGTTAACAGGAGTCCACATGCTCGACTATCAGGCCCCCCGTGATCTGCTCAAGGACAAGGTCATTCTGGTGACGGGTGCCGGTGACGGCATCGGCCGCGAAGCGGCCCTCACCTATGCGGCCCACGGCGCCACCGTGATCCTGCTCGGGCGTACCAGTGCCAAGCTGGAGGCGGTCTACGACCAGATTGAAACGGCCGGTCACCCCCTGCCCGCCATCGTGCCGGTGGACTTGAAAGGGGCTACTGCCGCCCACTACCGCGGCATGGCGGAGACCTTCGCTCAGCAGTTCGGCCGCCTCGACGGCGTGCTGTTCAACGCCGGGCTGCTCGGCACCCTGTCGCCGTTCGAACACATTCAGGAGCAGGAGTGGGACGAGGTGATGCAGGTCAACGTCAAATCCGAATTCCTGCTGACCCAGGCGCTGCTGCCCCTCCTTCGCCAGACCGCCAAGGAGCACGGCGAGGCGTCCATCGTCTACACCTCCTCCAGCGTGGGCCGCAAGGGGCGCGCCTACTGGGGCACCTATGCCATTTCCAAGTTCGCCGTCGAAGGCATGATGGAGGTGCTGGCGGACGAGCTGGAGAACACCAGGGTGCGGGTCAACACCCTGAACCCGGGCGGCACCCGCACCAGGATGCGGGCCAGCGCCTTCCCGGCGGAAGATCCGCAAACCCTCAAGACCCCGGCCGATCTGATGCCCCTCTATCTCTACCTGATGGGGCGTGACAGTCAGGGCCAGAGCGGCAAGACCTTCGTGGCCCAGCCCAAATAAATCAACAAATCAACCGGATGGGATTACAGTGAAGAGGGGGTGCCAAGGCGCGCCCTGTTGAATCCCATCGGCCCCAGACAGGTTGCACTATGTTTCGTCCCAAGAGCACGTTTGAGCAATGGCGGATCTTTCAGGCGGTGGTGGACTGCGGCGGTTATGCCCAGGCTGCCGAGGCGCTGAACAAGAGCCAATCCTCCCTCAATCATGCGGTTGCCAAGCTGCAACAGAGTCTGGGGGTGGCCCTGCTGGAGGTGCGGGGGCGCAAGGCGGTGCTGACGCCGGCGGGGGAGATCTTCCTCAAGCGGGCGCGCCAGCTCAGCCAGCAGGTGGAAGAGCTGGAGAACCTGGCCAACAACCTGGAGCGGCAGTGGGAGCCGCAGATCAACCTCTATGTGTCCGTGGTCCAGCCGCGGGAGCGCCTCTACCGGGCGCTGGCCCACTTCTATCCCCGCAGCCGCGGTTGCCGCATCAACCTGCACGAGCGGATCCACTGCCACTTCAATGCGCTGCAGGCGGGAGATCTGATGCTCTCCGAGCACCTGCCCCAGGATCGCACCGGCCTGCCGCTGGACGAAGTCTGTCTGCTTCCTCTGTGCGCAGCGGGCCACCCCCTTGCGGAGCAGGGAGAGCCCATCACCGCCGAGGTGCTGGCCAGCCACAACCAGATAAGCCTGCATCCCCCCATCCACCGCTCGGTGGACTGGAACGATGCGGACGACACCGGCTGGAAGGCGACCCACTATCATGAGGTGCTCAACATGGTGCGCCTTGGCATGGGTTACGCCTGGGTGCCCCGCCACCTGGTGCAGGAGGAGCTCGCCGAGGGCTCGCTGGTGCAGCTCGATCTCACCGGCGGCAACGAACGCTATCTCTACACCTACCTGCTCACCCCCTCGGTGGAGGCGCTGGGGCCGGCGGCCGAGCTGTTGCTGCGCTGCCTGCGCATCGAATACCAGGGAGACAACCCCAGGTAAGGCCGATTCTTCCCCGCACGACCGGGGCACTGGTGCCGGCACAGCCGGGCATCGGCTCCCTTTTGCATCCCCTATACGTTGGGGACCCGCCAGCAGGCGGCCAGCGCCATCAGCGCCAGGGCCGCCGCCACCATGAAGACCCCGTGGAAGCTCCAGAGCTCCGCCACCGTCCCCGCGATGGCCCCCGCCATGATGGAACCGGTGCGGATGCTGTTGGAAAAGAGCGTGGTCGCCACCCCGGCGCGCCCCGGCATCAAGTCCTGGAAATAGGACATGCCGATGCCGGCCACGATGCCGATGAAGATGGCATTGAGCAGTTGCAGCGCAATGAGGGCATGTTGGCTCGACAGGGTCACGAGACCGCCATAGAAACCGACCCCGGCCAGCACCGCCAGCAGCATCATGGGCCGCTTGCCAAAGCGCCGGGTGTAGTAGCCCGCCAGCAGCATGAAGGGGATCTCCAGGGCCGCCGCCGTGCCCATCAGCAAACCGGCCAGTTTTTCCTCCAGCCCCAGCTCGCGGGTGATGTAGAGGGGCATGTTGATGAGGTACATGCTGTTGCAGGTCCACATCAGGGTGGAGGCGATGAAGAGCGCCCGCACCGACGGATCCCGCCAGCTGCTCACCCGCTCCACCTCGCTGTCCATCACCGGCAGCGGCAGGGAGGGAAGCCAGCGCCACACCACGAAGGCGCAGATGACATAGGCCAGCGCCGAGGCCAGATACATCACCTTGAAGCCGTAGCCGATGGCGAGCGCGAAGGCGATGGGCGGCCCTATCACCCAGGCCAGGGAGAACTGGGCCCGCAGCACCGAGCTAAACATGTCGGCCTGTTTGTTGCGGCTGTCGGCGTATTCCCGCGCCAGGGCGAACAGCTGCGGGCTGGCGGTGGCGGTCAGGCTCGCCAGCAGCACCCCCAGGCTCACCAGCAACCAGTACTGCCGGTTCCAGGCAAACAGCAGGGAGAGCACGATGCCGGCAAAGCAGCAGCGCAGGATCAGCTGCTTGCGATCCCCCTTGTTGTCGGAGCGGTGGCCGAGCCACTGGCTGATGAGGATGCCGATCACCGCGTTCACCGTGTAGAAGAGCCCCACCAGGAAGGGGCGCACCTGCACCTCCTCGGCCAGAAACAGGCTCAAGGTCGGCACCTGCAGCGCCACCGCCACCCCGGTCATGAAGGTCACGGCGAGAAACGAGAGAGAGACGGGATCCGGCCTCTTGCGGGCAACAGACAGCAAACTCATAGAGATACCATTGATATGGAAGAAAAAAAGGAGCCAGATGCGGGCGGGCTTGGCGTATGGCGGCGGCTATTTTATGTCATTATCAACAGCCACCTCAAGGGTTGCGGGGGGGCGTCCAAGTCCGTACATTGGAAGCCCATCCAGCGCCAGTACAAGGATTTAACATGTTTGATTTTGACCGGGAAATAGATCGCAGCGGTACCATGAGCCTGAAATGGGACAAATACAAGGGTCAGGATGTCCTGCCCATGTGGGTCGCAGACACCGACTTCGTCTCTCCCCCCGCCGTACTGGAGGCCCTTACCAAACGGGTCGCCCACGGCATCTTCGGCTATTCGCGCCCCTCTCCCCGGCTCATCGAACTGATCGTATCGCGTCTGGCCAGCCGCTATGGCTGGACCATCCAGCCCGAATGGCTCGTCTTCCTGCCCGGGGTGGTGCCGGGCCTCAATCTCGCCTGCAAGGCCTGGAGCCAGCACGGGCGCGGCATCATCACCCCCAAGCCGGTCTACTACCCCTTCCTGCAGGCACCGGGCTTCAATGACCGCCCCCTGCTCACCGTCCCCGTGGTGGAGGAAGAAGGCCGCTGGGTGCTGGATCTCGAAGAGCTTGAGCGTCAGGCCCCCTCGGCGGATCTGCTGCTGCTGTGCAACCCCCACAACCCGGGTGGCACCGTCTTCACCCGGGAAGAGCTGCTGGCCATCGACGCCATCGCCGAGCGCCACAACCTGGTGATCTGCTCCGACGAAATCCACTGCGACCTGCTGCTGGACAAAGATGCCCGCCACATCCCCTATGGTGCCCTGAGCCCGGAGGCGGCCGAACGCTCCGCCGTCATGATGGCGCCGAGCAAGACCTTCAACATCGCGGGGCTGTGCTGCTCCTTCGCCGTGATCCCCAATGCCCGCCTGCGACTCAAGCTGCAACAGGCGATGCGCGGCATCAGCGCCGACGTCAATCTGCTGGGGTTCGTGGCGGCCGAGGCGGCCTATGAGGGGGGCGAGCAGTGGCTGAATGAACAGCTCGACTACCTGGCCGGCAACCTGGCCCTGATCGAGCAGGCCGTGGCCCGCTGGCCCGGCGTCAAGCTGGCCCGCAACCAGGCCACCTACCTCGCCTGGATCGACATGAGCGCCCTGGGCCTGGACGATCCCGTCGCCTTCTTCGAACAGGCGGGCGTGGGTCTCTCCCCCGGTGCCCAGTTCGGCAACGGCCAGTTCGTGCGGCTCAACTTTGGCTGCACCCGGGCCCGTCTCACCGAGGCCCTGGCCCGCATGGAGAAAGCCATTCTCCAGACCCGCTAGCGAACCGTCCCGGGCGGCGGCCCCAGGCCGCCCGGTGTGCGCAAAAGCGGTAAAATCCGTTCAGCTTCCCGTCTGATACGGATAAGATGAGGCTCATCACCGGATGAGCCCGCCTCCTCCTTATGTTCAGCCACGGTTTCGGTCCACTATGCGCCCATTCGCCTTCTCTGCCCTGTTGCGTCTGCCACGTACCGCCCTGCCCTGGCTTGCGGCCGTGCTGGCGCCCTCCCTCTTCGCCTCCCCCGCCTATGTCACCATCGGTACGGGAGCCCTCAACGGCGTCTACTACCCCACAGGGGGGGCCATCTGCCGCCTGCTCAACGAGGAGAGTGCCCGCCACGGCCTGCACTGCACGGTGCAGAGTACCTCGGGCTCCATCGCCAATCTGGCGGCGCTCGCCAAGGGAGAGGTACAGCTCGCCCTGATGCAGTCGGATGTGCTCTACCATGCGGTGCACGGCAGCGGCCCCTTCGCGGGCCAGGCCCCGGACGATCAGCTGCGCAGCCTCTTGCGGCTCCACAAGGAGTCCCTGACCCTGATTGCCAGCGCCACCAGCAACATCACCACCCTGGCCGACATCAAGGGCAAGCGGGTCGATGTCGGCGCCCCCAACTCCGGGGACAGGGTCACCAGCCGGGCCCTGCTCGATGCCATGGGGTGGCGGATCGCCGACTTCAGCCGCCCGCCCGTGATCTCCGCGGGCAACCGGCTGGAGGGGCTCTGTGACGGCACCCTGGATGCCGCCTTCGTGGTCGCCGGTCACCCCAATCAGGCCATCGGCGATCTCACCGGCCGCTGTCAGGCCCGCCTCATTCCCATCGAGGGGGAACAGGTGGACAAGCTGCTCAAGCAGCACCCCTACTATGATCGCAGCCGCATTGGCGCCAACCTCTATCCGGGGCAGACAAGCGGCGTCAATACCTTCGCCGTCACCGCCGAACTGGTGGCGCTGGCCAGTCTGCCCGAGAGCGAGGTGCACACCCTGCGGGACGTGCTGAACGAGCGGCTCAAGCAGTTCACCCGGCTGCATCCGGCACTGACCACCCTCACCTGGGAAGGCATGCAGGCGGGTAGCATCGCCCTGCTCCATCCCGGCATGCTGGATGCCGTGCCCACCCTCCCGGCGGACACCCTCACGGCATCCGGTGCCGGGGCGACATCGGGTGCCTTGCCGACCTTGTCCCCGGCGAGCAGCGCGGCCACACCGACCGATGGGACAGGCCCCCTGGAAGGCACCGCGCCACTGGAGGGGTCCGACACCTTGCCGGAGCAGCCGGCCGCCGCGACCCTCTCAACCAGTTCGGGGGCGGCCTCCACCAACCAGGCCCCGGCACTGACCGAGCCGCCCACACCGGGCAGCGCAACCCTGGCACCAGGCCATCCCCTGACCCCGCCTGAGGCGCCCGCCTCGTCGGCAACGCCGCTGGAGGCGCCATCACCGGAGGCCATGCCGGCCAGCCCGCCCAGCCACGCGGTGGAGACCACAGCCCCCGCCGGGCAATGAACACCAACCAAGAGGCCACCCCAGGGGTGGCCTCTTGGTTATCGGGAACGGGCGCCTGGCCTGTCACGGCGCCAGCAGCAGCGCCGGATTCTGGATCTCCTCCTCCACCCAGTGCAGCAGCTGCTTGATGGCCCGGGACAGCACCTGGTTCTGGCGCACCACGTACCCCAGGCTGGTACCGGGAAAATCGGTGAGCCGGGTCACCGGGGCGGTCAGCTTGAGCCTGGGGTGAAGGGAGAAATCCGGCACGATGGCGACGCCAAAGCCCGCCTCGGCCCAGTCGAGCTGGGCATCCACGCTCCCCACCTCCATGATGCGGCAGCTCGGCAGGCCGAGCAGGGGCAGGGAGGGGTCGATCAATGCCCGGGTCCGGGTGTCGTGCCCCAGCAGGATCAGGGTCGGCTCGTCCAGAGGATCGCTCTCCCCCGAGCTGGCCCGCGCCTGCCAGCGGGCCAGGCCGTGCCCCAGGGCACACCAGGTCACCTGCTGCAACTCGGTGTAGAAGAGCGGCTCGCTGCGCTTTTGTGCCATCACGAAGCCCAGATCCGCCTTGCCCGCCCGCACCAGATCCGCCGCCTGATCCGAGGTGGTGTTGAACAGGGTGAGGTCGATGCCGGGGAAGGCCTGCTTGAAGCGCTGGAACGGCTGGATGAGCAGCAGGCGCGAGATGATGTCGCTGGCGGCGATGGCGAGCGTCCCCTGGCTCAACTGGCTCAGGGCATTGAGATCGGACTGGCAGAGCTGCAACTCGTTGATGGCGCGCTCGGCGCTTTGCAGCAGCCGCTCCCCCGCCTGGGTCAGGCGAAACGGGCTGCGCTCCACCAGCTTGACCCGGGTCGCCTGCTCCAGGTTCTTGAGGTGCAGGCTCACATTGGGTTGCGTCATGTGCAGTTCGGTGGCCGTCTGGCCGAAGTGCTGCAACCGGGCCAGGGTGACGAAGGTGTGCAGCCAGTGAATGTCCAGCATGGGGTTCCTCTTCTCCCGGGTCGGTGGCAGGGCCAGCGCCGCCAGGGCACGGTCACCACAAAAGGGAGCGCGGTGTCGATAATTGCACCGGAATTATATGGCTTCCTTATCGGAATTATAAAGATAATTAATTTTTCTAATCCTCACGGGGCTCCTAGGATGGACGCCTAACGTCTTAGGAGAAAGAGTCATGTCGTCTATCGTAGTCGTAGGTGCTAACTGGGGTGATGAAGGCAAAGGCCGCATCGTCGATTATCTGGCAGGCCAGGCTGGCGCCAGTATTCGTTTCCAGGGCGGCAACAACGCCGGCCACACCGTGGTCAACGATCTGGGCACCTTCAAGCTGCACCAGGTGCCGAGCGGCGTCTTCAACCCGGATTGCCTGGTCGTGCTGGGCCCCGGCATGGTGATCAGCCCCGAGAAGCTCACCGTCGAGCTGGAAGAGGTCAAGGCCTCCGGCGTCATTCCCAAGCTCGCCATCTCTGACCGTGCCACCCTCTGCCTGCCGCTGCATGCGCTGGAAGACACCCTGGAAGAGCAACGCCTGGGTGACGGCGCCTACGGCTCCACCCGTCAGGGCATCGCCCCGGCTTACGGTGATCGGGTCATGAAAAAGGCGATCCTGGTGGGCTGGCTGAAACAGCCGGACGTGCTGGTCGAGCGCATCCAGTTCATGCTGGACTGGAAACTGCCGCAGATGAAGGCTCTCTATCCGGACTTCGAATTCACCCAGACCGCCCAGGAGATGGCCGACTGGCTGCTGGAAGTGTCCGCTCCCTGGCTGGACGCCGTCTGCAACGTCAGCATGCCCCTCAAGGCACTGCAAGCCGAAGGCAAGACCCTGCTGTTCGAAGCCCAGCTGGGTGCCGGCCGTGATCTCATCTACGGCGAATACCCCTGGGTCACCTCCTCCCACGTTTCCGGCGCCTACGCCGGCATCGGTGGCGGTCTGCCGGGCCTGCGCCCGGAGCGCGTCATCGCCGTGGCCAAGGCCTTCAGCTCCTCCGTCGGTACCGGCACCCTGCTGACCGCCATGGAAAACCAGGACGAGTTCCGCAAGATCACCAACGAGTTCGGCGCCACCACCGGCCGTCCCCGTGACGTGGGTTACTTCGATGCCGTCGCCACCAAGAACGGCGTCGAGCTGCAGGCTGCCACCGAAGTGGCCCTGACCAAGCTGGACTGCCTGACCGGTCTGCCGGATCTGAAGATCTGCGTGGCCTACGAAGGTGCCCACACCGAGAACCCGATCTGGCCGCAGACCGCCGCCCTCACCCCCGTCTACGAGAAGATGGAGAGCTGGAGCGAAGACATCAGCGGCTGCCGCACCTTCGCCGAGCTGCCCAAGGCTGCCCAGGACTATGTGCTGCGCATCGAAGCCCTGCTGGGCGTGCCGGTGCCCATGGTCTCCGTCGGCCCGGGCCGTGACGAGATGATCCTGCGCTAAGGCCCCTCGCCTCTCCCAAAAACCGGCATCCCAGGATGCCGGTTTTTTTATGCCCCTCAAAAGCCCCGAACAGCTCACAAAAGCCACCTCTATGGCATAATTTGAGCCATACGGGCACTCTGTTTTGAGCCAGCCCCCTTAGAGTGAATGCCATATTCACACAAAGGAGTGCCCATCATGAGATCCCCCATTATCCCGCTGCTGCCCCTGTTCTGCCTCGCGGCCCTGCCCGCCAGCGCCATGACCCTCAAGAGTACCGACATCCGCGAGGGTGAACCCATGGACAAGGTCTTCAGCTTCAACGGCTTTGGTTGCAGCGGCGAGAACCGCTCCCCCCAGTTGAGCTGGCAGAGCCTGCCCGCCGGCACCCAGAGCGTCGCCATCACCGCCTATGACCCGGACGCCCCCACCGGCAGCGGCTGGTGGCACTGGCTGGTGGTGAACCTGCCGGCCAGCCAGAGCGAGCTGCCGAGCAATGCCTCCGGCAAGCTCAAGCAGGGGCTGGAGCTTGGCACCGACTACGGTACCCAGGGTTATGGCGGCCCCTGCCCGCCCGCCGGTCACGGCATGCACCGCTACCAGTTCACCGTCTGGGCCCTGCCCAAGGCACTGGAGGTGAAGGCCAACACCCCGCCCGCCATGGTAGGCTACATGCTCAACAGCCTGGCCCTTGGCAAGGCCACCCTGACCGCCACCTTCACCACCCCCTAGGAGCCCGCCCGATGAGCACGCCCCTGCTGCAACTGAATCACTACTTCGGGATCCGCCAGCAGCCCCTGCGCCGGGTGCTCATCTACGCGCCGACCCTCATCTGGGTGCAGCAGGGCCGCAAGCAGCTGTGGTGGCGGGAGCAGCGCCTCTCCTTTGACAAGGAGAGCTGGCTGCTGATCCCGGCGGGTCACCGGCTCACCTTCGTCAACCAGCCGGAGCAGGGCACGTTTCGCTCCCAGGCGCTCACCCTGCTGGCCCCGCCACCAGCCGAGTGGCTGGCAGAGAGCCCCCTCGATCTCCTCAAGCCACCGGCCATCAGGGTGACGCCGGCCCTCGCCTTCTGCTTCGATCTCGTCACCACCATGGCGCAGCGGCAGCTCTGCGAGACGGCCCAGACCCAGCTGCTGCAAGGGTTTTATGGCGAGCT
Organism: Aeromonas sp. QDB25; assembly: GCF_027707725.1. NCBI lineage: Bacteria > Pseudomonadati > Pseudomonadota > Gammaproteobacteria > Aeromonadales > Aeromonadaceae > Aeromonas > Aeromonas sp. QDB25. Next base: position 78,407 of record NZ_JAPCIZ010000008.1, read on the forward strand.
CAGGGAAGCGGGGGGCCTTGGCCTGCTCTTTCCTGCCACCACCATGACCCTGGGGGAGCGGCTGGCCCGTTACCTCAGCGTGGAGCCTGGTCTTGATCACCGGCTGGAGACGGTAGCGACCCACTTCGCCATGAGCCGCGCCTCCCTGGTCCGCAAACTGGCCGCCGAAGGGCGCAGCTTTCGCCAGGTGCTGACCCAGGTACGCCTGGGGCACGCCCTCACCCTGCTGCAACAGGGGCTCACTCCGCTTCAGACCGCCCTCGCCTGTGGCTACGACTCCCCCGGCCGCTTTGCCGCGCGCTTCAAGGAGGAGTTCGGCCTGACCCCCCACCAATACCTGCGTACCTGCCCCGGGAGCCATGCCGCTCGCCAGGTAGGAGAACGCTGATCGCCCCTCTCCTTTGCATGGCATCGAACGCCATGCTGCACCCAAAAAACAAAAAGGCCTCCGCAAGGGAGGCCTTTCTTATGGCAGCGCCAGAGGTGGCGACTTACTTCACGGTCACCCGGGCAAACTTGCGCTTGCCAACCTGGTAGACGGCGGTACCGGCACCGATGAGGGCCTTGCCATCGTCCAGCTTCTCGCCATCCACCTTGACCGCGCCCTGCTTGATCATGCGCAGCGCTTCGGAGGTGGTGGCCACCAGATCGGCGTCTTTGAGCAGGTTGGCGATGGCCAGCCCTTCCCCTTCCAGTGCCAGCTCGACTTCCGGCATGTCGTCCGGAATGGCGTTCTTGGAGAAACGCTGGGTGAAATCTTCGTGGGCCGCTTCGGCCGCCGCCTCGTCGTGATAACGGGCGATGATCTCTTTGGCCAGCCAGATCTTCACGTCGCGCGGGTTGAGGGTGCCGGCAGCAATGCCTGCCTTGAACTCTTCGATTTCAGCCAGCGGACGGAAGGAGAGCAGTTCGTAGTAGTTCCACATCAGATCGTCGGTGATGGACATGATCTTGCCGAACATCTCCCCCGGGGCATCGTGCACGCCGATGTAGTTGGCAGCGGACTTGGACATCTTCTTGACGCCATCGAGGCCTACCAGCAGCGGCATCATCAGCACGCACTGGGTCGCCATGCCCGCATCTTTTTGCAGCTCGCGACCCATCAGCAGGTTGAACTTCTGATCGGTACCGCCGAGCTCGACGTCCGCCTTCAGCGCGACCGAGTCATAGCCTTGCAGCAGCGGATAGAGGAATTCGTGAATGGCGATGGACTGGCCGCCCGAGTAGCGCTTCTTGAAGTCGTCACGCTCCATCATGCGGGCCACTGTCTGCTTGGCCGCCAGCTTGATCATGCCGGTCGCGCCCAGCTCGCTCAGCCAGGTGGAGTTGTACTCGATGCGGGTCTTGGCCGGGTCGAGGATCTTGAACGCCTGCTCGGCATAGGTGAGGGCGTTGTGCTTGATGGCCTCTTCGGAGAGCGGCGGACGGGTGGCGTTCTTGCCGGAGGGGTCACCCACCATGGCGGTGAAGTCACCGATCAGCAGGATCACTTCATGGCCCAGATCCTGGAAGGTCTTCAGCTTGTTGAGGATCACGGTATGACCCAGGTGGATGTCCGGCGCGGTCGGGTCCATCCCCAGCTTGATGCGCAGGGGGCGCCCTTCCTTCAACTTGGCGATCAGTTCTTCTTCAACCAGAATTTCTTCCGCTCCGCGCTTGATCTCGGCTAGCGCCACCTCGAGCTGGGACATTTTTTGACTCTCCAATCACGATTCCACAGGGCCAGACATATTACTGGAATGGCGGGCCAATTGGAAAGGCGGTAAACTCCGACCTTCTTCCGGGTTCAACTTTGTCTGCTTCTCATGGTCCTTTGGCACGCCTTCAACTCTCTCCCTCACTGGCACCGCAAGATGGTGCTTATTCTGAGCATCATGGTGATGATGCTGGCGGCCTGGCCGAGCGAACAGGCAGTCGCCACCCGGGTCGATGACAACGACAACGAACTGGCCGTCGAGCAGCAGGTCGACGAGGAGGCGCAACTGGCACGGGCCGAGCCCGTCACCCCGCCCAAACCGCGCTATGTCACCAGACAGGTGAAGGTGCGCAGCGGCGACAACATGGGGGTCATCTTCCAGCGCCTGGGCCTCAGCACCACGGATCTGCACCTCATCGACCAGCTCGAGGGCACGGATACCCTGCGCCTGCTCAAACCCGGTCAGGAGCTCACCTTCAAGCTCACCAAGGGCGGCGAGCTGCACAGCCTCTATTACCCCCACAGCCTGGAGCAGGCGCTCAAGGTGAACCGCCGGGATGACGGCTTCGTGGCCAGGCCGGTGAAGATCGAGCTCGACACCCGCGAACAGGTGGCCCAGGGGGAGATCCGCTCCAGCTTCTGGGGCGCCGCCGTCGAAGCGGGCATGACGGAAGACCAGATCATGGATCTCGCCGCCATCTTCGGCTGGGACATCGACTTTGCCCAGGACCTGCAACCGGGGGACAGCTTCCGGGTGGTCTACCAGGACAAATACCAGGATGACGAGCGGGTTGCCTCCGGCGACATCCTGGCCGCCGAGTTCGTCAACCAGGGGGCCATCTACCGTGCCGTGCTGAACACGGATGGCAACTACTACACCCCGGACGGCAAGGCGATGCGCAAGAGCTTCCTGCGCGCACCGGTCAACTTCAAATACATCAGCTCCAACTTCAATCCGCGCCGCCTTCACCCGGTCACCGGCAAGGTGCGCCCCCACAACGGCATCGACTACGTGGCGCCGGTGGGCACCCCCATCATGGCGGCGGGCGGCGGCAGCGTGGTGGCCGCCGGCTATAACCAGTTCAACGGCAACTACGTCTTCATCAAGCACGCGGGCAACTACGTGACCAAGTACCTGCACCTCTCCAAGCGCACCGTCAACAAGGGGCAGCGAGTGAAGCAGGGGCAGACCATCGGCCTGCTCGGCGGCACCGGCCGGGTCACAGGCCCGCACCTGCACTATGAATTCGTGGTGGGCGGCGTGCACAAGAACCCGCGCACCCTCAACCTGCCCCAGGCGGAGTCTCTCAGCGGGCGGGCGCTGGCCAGCTTCAAGGCCCAGGCCATGCCCCAACTGGCCAAGCTGGACAGCCCCGAGTTGCAACTGGCCAGAAACAAGGGCAACGGCGACGACAGCTGACCGCTGTCGACCAAGGCGGAACACGGCATCGGACGGTTCCCCCGCATCATTGAAAGGGGTTGTCATGACGGAACGCTATATAGGCTTGATGTCCGGTACCAGCATGGATGGTATCGACGCCGTGCTGGTGACGATGGATAGGGAAGCGCTTCGAGTAGAGGCGGCGCTGTGCCATCCCTGGCCAGCGGAGACCGCCCACGAGCTGCACGCCCTCTGCACCCCGGGGGAGAACGAAATCGACCGCATGGGGGTGGCCGACAACCTGGTGGCCCGCGAATTTGCCGCCGCCACCCAGGCCCTGCTCGCCAAGGCGGCGCTGACTCCCAAGGAGATTCGCGCCATCGGCAGTCACGGCCAGACCATACGCCACCGCCCCCAGCTCGGCTTTACCCTGCAGATCGGCAACGCGGCCTTGCTGGCGGCCCTGACCGGCATCGACGTGGTGGCCGATTTTCGCACCATGGACATGGCCCTCGGCGGTCAGGGGGCACCCCTGGTGCCCGCCTTCCATCAGGCGCTCTTTGCCCGCCCCGGCGCCCTGCGGGTCGTGCTGAACCTCGGCGGCATTGCCAATATCTCGGTGCTGCCCGGCCAGACCGACGGGGGGGCTGGTTCAGGGGTATATGGCTTCGATACCGGCCCCGCCAACACCCTGCTCGACGGCTGGTATCGCCGCCACCAGCCCCACGGTGGCAGCTATGACGACGGTGGCCAGTGGGCCGCCAGCGGCAAGCTTATCCCTGCGCTGCTGGAGCAGTTGCTGGCTCACCCCTACTTCGCCGCCCCCGCCCCCAAGAGCACGGGGCGTGAGATGTTCACCCTCGACTGGCTCGATGGCGAGCTGGACGGCTGCGCATACGCCCCCGCAGATGTGCAGCGTACCCTGCAATCCCTCACCTGCCACAGCATCGCCCGCCAGTTGCCCACCCACCGTGATGCGCCAACCCGGCCCGAGCTGTTTGTCTGCGGCGGCGGTGCCCACAACGCCCCGCTGCTGGCGGAGCTTGCTACCCTGCTGCCCGACTGGCATCTGACCAGTACCGCCCAGCTCGGCCTTGCACCGGACTGGGTGGAAGGGGCTGCCTTTGCCTGGCTGGCACAACGCTTTATCCAGCGAAAGCCAGGCAACCTGCCTGCGGTGACCGGCGCTAGCCGCCCGGCGGTACTGGGCGCCCTCTATCCCGCCTGAGCCGCTCCCCGAGCGCCATCCGCCCCTAATGAAACAAGCCCGAACAGGTGCACCTGTTCGGGCTTGTTGTTATGCCTGGCGCCAGATGGCGCAGACCCGTCACTCTGTGCACCCTACCCGAGCCGCTCTTTCAACCTGGCCGCCTGCGCCTTGAAGGCCTCATAATCGGCGACATGCCGACTCCTGGCGGCGGTGATCCACTGCACGTCCGTCTCGTCGGCGTGGGAAAATTCGATGCAAAACTCATATTTCGCGCTGGAGAGCAGCCCCATCAGGGCGCCAGACAGAAAACCCACCAGGGGCAGGAAGAGCACGATGAGCCAGTTGCCCGCCTGCTCGTAGGAAGGGGTGAAGTAAAAGAGCACACTGGAGGTGACCACCCCCAGCAACAAGCTCTTCTTGAGCCGATCCATCCAGCCGAGAGCTTTTACCTGCACGCCGACGATGCGGCCCAGATCGTAGCGATCCTTGTTGACCCTCAGTGTGTTGTCCGACTGTTCAATGGCAATGGCCATCCTGATACTCCGTCCTGTTGGCTATGGCGATAAGGGGTTGCCGTGGCGGCCCCGGATTGTGCATCCCGAGGGCATGACAGGACCAGCGGCCAGCCACGGGGCGATGGGCGGCGCCTCCCCCCCAACAGGAACACACGCTGCGAATGGTATCGTATGGCGCCAAACATCAAAAGACGTTCACATCAAAAGGCGAGGTGGATCACCTTCTACCCACCCCTTGTCGCCCGTGCAGCCGTTGGCTTTTCTGGCCATCCCCTCTTGGGCAAGGTAGCCGGGGGATCAGGGGTCAGTGAGATAACAGCCCCGTGATGACCCTCAGGAGGGGCGGGCCGATAGGATGGCACCATGGGCCCGCACCTCGAGAGCACTCCCATGGCCCTAGAAGGCCCACTTCAGGAAGCGGTGTACCTGGCGCTTGACCGGTGCACAGAGCGGCGGTTTGGGAGGCTCCAGGTTGATCTGTCTGCGGCCCACCCTGGCTTCGCCCCGCAGCAGGATCTGGAGATAGTGGGGGTGCTGGCGCTGGATGAAACGGGAGATCTCATGGGCCCAGGGTTTGGGCACTCCCCACAGGGTCGAGGCCAGGGCGCCGACGATACAGAAGAAGGCGGGATCGCGCATGCCCATCCTGACGCCATTCTCCAGCGCCTCCTTGAAGGAGCCCGAATGGGCGATGCAGGTCATCACATTGACCATGAAGGCGGCATAGTCATCTTCCCCGCCGTGGCCCACCCTGGCCACCAACCCGGCCTGCGGTCTGTAGCCGAACTGGTGGCCGATGTGCTCAAGCACCGCATTGCGCTGGCGAATGACCTTGGCATAGAACATCAGCATGGCGGTACAGTCGAGCGCCTGGCTCAAGGCCTCCTGATGAGGATGGGTCTGGGTGGGACGGGGGGTGGTCAGCAGCGCGATCTCCTCCGAGATGGCGAGCAGACCGATGGGCACCGCCGTGCTGATAAAGGCGAGGTCAATGGCGATCGCCAGGTCCTGGCCCTCCTCCATCCGGCCAATGACCACCTGCTCGGCAAAGAGGCGACGCTGGCGCTCGATAAAGGCGCCATAGATCAGGGCCCTGAACTTCTTCTGGGGATAGGGGGTATCGAGCAGGGTCTCCATGGTCAGGATGGCGGCGCCGGTGTGACCGCGCAGTTGATAGTCGGGGGCGAGGGGGAAGTGCTTGCCTAGGCGGGGGGGTGGCCGAAACCCGCTGGTGCGGCTGTACATGTCACCCAGAATGAATCCAAGCATAAAACCTCCGAAGTCAGATGACGGGGATCGCGATGCGATCGCATGTGCCACTCCCGGGCAGATGAGTGCCGATCCGTACTGCTCGTCGGCAGAGTCCCTGATTTCGTTATTAATCATACAGTTAATAATCCACCCAAACCCCGACCCAGGTCGCAATAACGGCAGTTGATGACAAAAAACACAAATAAGGGTGGTGCGGGGAAGATGAGCCGGCTGCATCGCAAGGAGTGCGGGATACGCCAGGGCGGCAAAGCAGGGCGGACTCCGAGGCCCCCTCACAGGGAGGGTCATGACAGGAGTGATATGCATCGGGGGGCGGCAAGTCGGGCCAGGCAAGGGGAAGGCCCCCTCCCCTTGCGTATGAGCCTTGTTGGCGGGCTGCGTTCGCGCCGCTGAAAAGATATGGCATAGGCGGCGCGGTGACCCGCCCATGTCAGCCTCCGCTGCAGGGGCTAAAAAGCGCCCTCTCTTTCTCCCGTATTTATGTCATGACCTGTGGCCATGCAAAGAGGGTGAATGTTATTTCAGTGTGCTCGCCGCAGCATATTTTGGCGGCGCTGAACAGAGCGTCGAGAGAGCGATAAATAGATAGCTATGCAAAACCGGGAGAATAAGCTGCAATTTCGCCAAAAGTATTAACGGAGGATTCACAGGCTGTAACCCTGATGCGCGACAATATGGCGCTATCTGGTTCCACTTTCATGGTAAAGCGGGATCATCATCACCTTTATTTGCCATGTCCGTCATGAATTGAATCGCAAAATGAATATATTTCACTCTGTTGAGCCACTTCATAGAAACAGGATCCCGGTTTGCACCCCGGGATAACCGCCCCCTAGAATTCTCCCGTCTGAATCACCAGGCCAACTTCTCTCCCTTGTCTGTTGCACGCGCTGTCTGCATCGAAACAGGGCTCGACACTGTGATGATCGTTCTCCTTTTCTCCGTCGCCCTGCGGCGGGAACGGGCAACTGTTGCCGCAATATCACGAGTCATCAGCGTGCCGTATTCGGCCAGGGAAGAACAATGCGGCCCGGACCCTACATCAAAAACGAAAAAGGAGTATCGCCATGAGTGGTACCATCATCAAGTCAGCCAGAAATACCCCCAATGCGCCTCAGGATCTGGGGCCCTATACCCAGAGCGTGGCCTTCTCCCACTACAACAATATTGCCGCCCAGCTCCCGGTCGATCCGAAAACGGGCGCGCTGGTCGCAGGGGATATCCAGGCGCAGGCCAGACAGTGTCTCACCAATATCCAGGCCATCGTCCAGAGCGTTGGCCACGGCATGGAGGACATGGTGAAGGTGACCCTGTTCCTCGCGGACATCGCCGACCTCGATGCCGTCAACGCCGTCTATCGGGAATTCTTCCCCCACTCGCTGCCGACCCGCACAGTGCTCGCCGTCGCCGGTCTGCCGCTCGACGCCAGGGTGCAGATGGACGCCCTGCTCTCCAACGGGGAAGGCACCTTCCCCCAGGCCCCCTGCCCGCTGCTCAAGATCTCCCGCAATAGCGACCACGCCCCGCAGGATCCGCTCTCCAGCCAGAGCGTCGCCTTCTCCCATTACAACAATATCGGTGCCCAGCTGCCCCTCGACCCCGTCTCCGGCGCTCTGGTTGACGGTGGCATTCGCGAACAGGCGGCCCAGTGCCTGCGCAATATCAAAACCGTGCTGGAGAGCATCGACGTGCCCTTCGACGATATCGTCAAGGTGACTGTCTATCTGACCAATCTGGCGGATCTCGATGCCGTCAACGAGGTCTACACCACCTTCTTCCCCGATTCGGCCATTGCCCGTGCCGTCGCCTATCTGCCGGCCCGCAGCGTGATCGCGGCCTCTGCCCTGCCGCTGGATGCCCGGGTGCAGATGGATGCGGTCATCTCCCACGGTGACGGCACCCCGCCCCAGCGGGTGGAAGACAGACACAATCTGGTGATCCGTGCCCGCAATACCGACAAGGCACCGAGAAGCCCGCTGCATAGCCAGAGCGTCGCCTTCTCCCACTACAACCATATCGCCGGCCAGTTGCCGCTCGACATGACCACCGGCAAGGTGCTGACCGGTTGCGTCAAGGAGCAGACCGCCCAGTGCCTCGGCCATATCAAGACTATTGTGGAGAGCATCGGCCACGTGATGGACGATATCGTCAAGGTCAATATCCAGCTTGCCAATATCGCGGATCTGGCGGAGGTGGATGTCATCTACACCAAGTACTTCCCGGCCTATCTGCCTGCCCGCACCGTGATTGGCGTGAGCGAGCTGCCCGCCGGCGCCCTGGTGCAGATGGATGCGGTGATGTCCAATGCGGAAAGCACCCCGCCGCAGATGTAAGACATGCCCTGAGTAATAAAAAGAGACCGGCTATATGCCGGTCTCTTTTTTGGTAACAGGGAGGACATTATTTTTATGGCATCGTCTTAAAAATGCGAACGTCCGATGACGCTTCGCTCATCGAACCTACTCGCAAGCCATAATCTATGTTCTACTTTGTCGAAGTTTACAATATCAATAAGTTACCTTATGATGAAAAAAATTCATGCCCTACATTTTATTATTAGGTGACCAATGGCCAACTTAAGAATATTCATTAGTTCAACATATTATGACTTAAAACATGTCCGTTCATATGTCGCTAGTTTCATCACAAAAATGGGATACGATGCAACTTTATCAGAAAAAGGTAAAATAGCTTATGATCCCTCACTCCCTTTAGATGAGTCTTGCTATCAAGATACTATCTCATCAAATATTCTCGTTCTAATAGTTGGTGGAAGATATGGTTCCGCAACAAGTGAAACAGACACTAAAAGTAATAACAGCGAGTTCTATCAACGATATGAAAGTGTAACAAGAAAAGAGTTTGAAACCGCATCAGCACATAACATTCCAACATATATTTTGGTTGAAAAAGCTGTCATGCTGGAATACGAAACGTTCAAGAAAAATAGAGGTAATGATACAGTAACATATGCACATGTTGATTCTGTAAATATTTTCAACTTTCTAGATGATATCTTAAGCAAAGGTAGAAATAATCCTTTATTCCATTTTGAACAGCCTCAAGAAATTGAAGGTTGGCTAAAAAACCAATGGTCTGGTTACTTCCGTTCCCTACTAGAGAAAAAACATCAGAATCAACAACTCACCTCTTTATCAAATCAAGTATCAGAATTAAGTAGTATTAACAGTTCATTGCAGCGATATTTAGAAAACATTATTCAACGTGTTGCCGGCGATACAGCCAATGAAATAATTGAGAAAGAACATAACACGATAGAAAATGAGAAACTAAAATTTAAATTAATGAGCGACCCCCTATTTAGCACATTAGTAGATGATTACAAAATTTCATATAACGATACTAAGTCAGCTTATGAAAGTCACGATACAATATCCGAAACCATCTTACATCTTGCACGTCTCTCAAATGAATTAGATGCCCAAAAAATTAAAGAGCATTGGGAAAATAACGATAATATAATTGATAGATTGAATTCCATAAGAAAAATATTAGGCAAGTCACCTTTCATTTTAGATTGGGATACCATGTTATAATTATATAATATCAATATTCACTTAAATTACTGCCATGAAAAACGCCCCCCATCTTGCGATGGAGGGCGTTTTATTTTCCAGCTATTGAGCCCAAGAGGCTCAATGGTCAGCTATTACAGGGACTCAGCGGTCGCCACCACATTTTCCACGGTAAAGCCGAATTCCTTGAACAGCAGCTCGGCCGGGGCGGATTCACCGAAGGTGCGCATGCCGATGATCTTGCCGCCAAAGCCCACGTACTTGTACCAGTAGTCGGCGATGCCGGCTTCGATGGCCACGCGCTTGGTGACGGCGGCCGGCAGGACGGACTCCTTGTATTCGGCGGACTGGGCATCGAACACGTCGGTAGACGGGATGGAGACCACGCGCACGGCACGGCCCTTGGCAGTCAGCTGCTCATAGGCAGCCACGGCCAGCTCCACTTCGGAACCGGTGGCGATCAGGATCAGCTCCGGGGTACCGGCGCAATCCTTCAGCACGTAACCACCCTTGGCGGCATCGGCCAGTTGCTGGGCGGTGCGGTCCATCTGGGCCAGGTTCTGACGGGAGAAGATCAGGGAGGTCGGGCCGTCGGTACGCTCGATGGCGTGTTTCCAGGCGATGGCGGACTCTACCTGGTCACACGGGCGCCAGGTGCTCATGTTCGGGGTCAGACGCAGGGAGGCGATCTGCTCGACCGGCTGGTGAGTCGGACCATCTTCACCCAGACCGATGGAGTCGTGGGTGTAGACGAAGATGGCGCGCTGCTTCATCAGGGCGGCCATGCGCAGGGCGTTGCGGGCGTACTCCATGAACATCAGGAAGGTGGCGCCGTAGGGGATGAAACCACCGTGCAGGGCGATGCCGTTCATGATGGCGGACATGCCGAACTCGCGCACGCCGTAGTGGATGTAGTTGCCTGCGGCGCTCTCGGGAGTCAGGGACTTGGAGCCGGACCACATGGTCAGGTTGGACGGCGCGAGATCCGCGGAGCCGCCCATGAATTCCGGCAGCAGCTTGCCGAAGGCTTCCAGAGAGTTCTGGGACGCTTTACGGGTCGCGATCTTGGCCGGGTTGGCCTGCAGGGTTTCGATGATCTTGGCGGATTCAGCAGCCCAGTTGGCCGGCAGCTCGCCAGTGGTGCGGCGCTTGAACTCGGCAGCCAGGGCCGGGTGAGCGGCTTCATAGGCGGCGAACTTGGCAGCCCAGTCGGATTCGAGCTTGGCGCCCTTTTCCTGACCGTTCCACTCGGCGGCGATGTCGGACGGGATGACGAAGGGCGCGTGATCCCACTTCAGGAAGGCACGGGCGGCGGCGATCTCGTCATTGCCCAGCGGTGCGCCGTGGCAGTCGTGGGAGCCGGACTTGTTCGGGGAACCGTAGCCGATGATGGTGCGGCAGCAGATTAAGGAAGGCTTGCCGGTCTCGGCCTTGGCGGCTTCGATGGCAGCGTTGATGGCTTCCGGGTTGTGACCGTCAACGGCCGGGATGACGTGCCAGCCGTAGGCTTCGAAGCGCTTGGGAGTGTCGTCGGTGAACCAGCCTTCTACGTGACCGTCGATGGAGATGCCGTTGTCATCCCAGAACGCGATCAGCTTGCCCAGACCCAGGGTGCCGGCCAGGGAGCAGGCTTCGTGGGAGATACCTTCCATCAGGCAGCCATCGCCCATGAAGGCGTAGGTGTAGTGGTCGACGATGTCGTGACCCGGCTGGTTGAACTGCTCGGCCATGGCCTTCTCGGCGATCGCCATGCCCACGGCGTTGGTGATGCCCTGACCCAGCGGGCCGGTGGTGGTTTCAACGCCCGGCGCATAACCGTACTCCGGGTGACCCGGGGTGCGAGAGTGCAGTTGGCGGAAGTTTTTCAGATCGTCGATGGAGAGGTCATAACCGGAGAGGTGCAGCAGGGAGTACAGCAGCATGGAGCCGTGGCCGTTGGAGAGAATGAAACGGTCGCGGTCGGCCCACTTGGGGTTGTTCGGGTTGTGTTTGAGGTGGCTGCGCCACAGCACTTCAGCGATATCCGCCATTCCCATGGGGGCGCCCGGGTGACCGGAGTTGGCTTTTTGAACGGCATCCATACTCAATGCACGAATGGCATTGGCAAGCTCTTTACGAGAAGGCATCTGTATCTCCTGCGATTGCTTCATTTGATGGCCAAGATTAAGGCGCGTTATTGTCCCAGCAGGGGGCGCGGCGTGCAAATATTATCTGGGCGAATAAAGTGGCTTTGGGAGCACAATCGCTTTTCTGGGCGGGGAAAACGATTCAATCCGCCCCCTGCCTTACCTCCATGGAGGTGGATCCCTTCCCCATCCCGCCCCGGGCGGCTCCCCCCCCAAATAGTGCTGGCAATCACCGGATGACCTATTTAAAATAGACGTCCAGATGTAGATACCTCTACAGTCATCCTGTCATTATCCGGTTATGGCCAAGGCGATAACCCTTACGAATCGAGAACCAAACATGGCAAAGCTGTTTACTTCCGAGTCGGTCTCCGAAGGCCATCCCGATAAAATCGCCGACCAGATCTCCGATGCGGTGCTGGACGCCATCCTGCAGCAGGACACCAAGGCGCGCGTCGCCTGCGAAACCCTGGTCAAGACCGGCATGGTGATGGTAGCCGGCGAAGTGACCACCTCTGCCTGGGTCGACATCGAACAGATCGTGCGCGACACCGTGCGCGAGATTGGTTACACCCACTCCGACATGGGCTTCGACGCCGACTCCTGCGCCGTGCTGAACGCCATCGGCAAACAGTCTCCGGACATCAACCAGGGCGTCGACCGTACCGACCCGCTGGAGCAAGGTGCCGGTGACCAGGGCCTGATGTTCGGCTACGCCACCAACGAAACCGACGTGCTGATGCCCGCCCCCATCACCTATTCCCATCTGCTGGTGAAGCGTCAGGCAGAAGTGCGCAAGAACGGCACCCTGCCGTGGCTGCGTCCGGACGCCAAGAGCCAGCTGACCTTCGCCTACGACGACGCAGGCAAGATCCTGGGTGTCGATGCCGTGGTGCTCTCCACCCAGCATTGCGACTCCATCAGCCACAGCGATCTGGTGGAAGCGGTGCGCGAAGAGATCATCAAGCCGGTGCTGCCGGCCGAGTGGATCAACAAGGACACCAAGTACTTCATCAACCCGACCGGCCGTTTCGTCATCGGCGGCCCCATGGGTGACTGCGGTCTGACCGGTCGCAAGATCATCGTCGACACCTACGGCGGCATGGCCCGTCACGGTGGTGGCGCCTTCTCCGGCAAGGATCCGTCCAAGGTGGACCGCTCCGCCGCCTACGCCGCCCGCTACGTGGCCAAGAACATCGTGGCCGCAGGTCTCGCGGATCGCTGTGAAGTGCAGGTCTCCTACGCCATCGGCGTGGCCGAGCCCACCTCCATCAGCGTCGAAACCTTCGGCACCGGCAAGGTGGCCGAAGCCCTGCTGGTCAAGCTGGTGCGCGAGTTCTTCGAGCTGCGCCCCTATGGTCTCATCGAGATGCTGGATCTGAAGCGCCCGATCTACCAGGCAACCGCCGCTTACGGCCACTTCGGCCGCGACGAGTTCCCCTGGGAGAAGACCGACAAGGCCGAGCTGCTGCGCGCTGCCGCCGGCCTGTAAGGCTCGAGGTTGTGATAAAAGGGGAGCCTGGCTCCCCTTTTGCTTTTGTGTCCGTCCCGAGGATCCCATGCCTGCCACTGCCACCCGGCTTGACCCCGCCCTCATCGAGACGCTGCTCGCGCGCGTCGAGGCCTGCTTTGTACAGGCCGAAACGCGCCTTGGCCGCACCTTTCCCCGCCCGCAAGTCCATTGCAACATGCGGGGCCGGGCGGCAGGGTCGGCGCGGCTGCAAACCTGGGAGCTGCGTTTCAATCCGGCGCTCTATCAGGCCAATCAGCAGGCGTTTCTCAGGGAAGTGGTGCCCCACGAGGTGGCGCACCTGCTGGTCTATGCGCTCTGGGGAGAGGGGCGTGGCAAGAGCCGGGTACTGCCTCACGGCCGCCAGTGGCAGTCGGTGATGCGGGAGCTGTTCGGTCTCGAACCCAGCACCACCCACAGCTTCGATCTGGGGGTGCTGGCCCAGCGCACCTTCGTGTATGCCTGCGCCTGCCAGCAGCATCCCCTCTCCGTGCGCCGCCACAACAAGGTGATGCGCGGCGAGGCCCGCTATCACTGCCGCCGCTGTCGCCAGCCCCTGGTGTGGCAGCGCGACACGACGGCGGATTGAGTCACCCCGTGTCGCGCTCCTGTGATAGGGTGCGCGCTTACTTCATTCAACTGTCTCATTGCCAAGGATATTCATGTTTCGCCCTCTGCTCTCCCTCTGCCTGGCCCTGCTGGTCAGCGCCCCGGCCCATGCCGACAACATCCAGACCTTTCGCGCCGCCAAGCAGGATCTGAACAAGCTCTACCAGAGCCACCCCGTCACCTTCTACTGCGGCTGCAACATCAAGTTCAGCGGCAAGAAGATGGCCCCCGACTGGGAGAGCTGCGGCTACCTGCCACGCAAGCAGGCCGAGCGGGCCTCCCGCATCGAATGGGAGCACGTGGTGCCCGCCTGGGAGTTCGGCCACCAGCTCCAGTGCTGGCAGGACGGGGGTCGCAAGAATTGCGGCAAGAGCGACGAGTTCAACAGGATGGAGGGAGACATGCACAACCTCTTCCCCGCCATCGGCGAGGTGAACGGTGATCGGGCGAACTTCCGCTTCAGCGACTGGAACGGCAAACCGGACCAGTACGGCAAGTGCCAGATGCTGGTGGACTTCAAGGAGCGCCAGGTGCAGCCGCCCAAGGGGCCGGTGCGTGGCCAGATCGCCCGCGCCTACCTCTACATGAGCCAGCAGTACGGACTGCGTCTGGCTGCCCAGCAGCGCAAGCTTTACGAAGCCTGGGACAGGCAGTATCCGGCTGATCGCTGGGAGTGCGAGCGCAACCGCCGTATCGGCAAGCTGCAGGGCAATACCAATCCCTTCATTGAAAAGCAGTGCCAATAACCCCATTTGACCAGGGAGGGGGAGCGTCCCCCTCCTCCTGAATCCCTTCACTCTCTGTCTCGCGAGCCTTGCTCGCCGCCGTGCAGTAGGGTATTGAAGGGTTTCCAAGCAAGAGACTGACTATCAGCCATGCGCATTCCACGTATCTATGAACCGGCCAGCCTGCAGGTGGGCCAGACCCTCGCCCTGTCGGAAGACGGTGCCAATCACATCGGCCGCGTGCTGCGCATGCAGCCGGGCCAGCAGCTCGAGCTGTTCAACGGCGACGGCCACCAGTACCCCGCCACCATCACCAGTGTGGGCAAGAAGTCCGTTGAGGTGACCATCGACAGTTGCGAGACCCGCTCGGTGGAGTCCCCGCTCGCCATCCACCTGGGTCAGGTGATCAGCCGCGGCGACAAGATGGACTTCACCATCCAGAAATCCGTGGAGCTCGGCGTCACCTGCATCACTCCCCTCTTCTCCGAGCGCTGCGGCGTCAAGCTGCCGGCCGATCGGCTGGAGAAAAAACGCGAGCAGTGGCAGAAGGTGGTGATCAGCGCCTGCGAGCAGTGCGGCCGCAATACCGTGCCCGAGGTGCGCATGCCGATGGAGCTGGACGTCTGGCTGGCGGAAGAGACCCAGGAGCTCAAGCTCAACCTGCACCCGCGCGCCCCTTACAGCATCAACACCCTGCCGATCCCCGAGCACGGCGTGCGCCTGCTGATCGGCCCGGAAGGGGGCTTGTCCGGCGACGAGATCGCCCGTACCGTGCAGGAAGATTTCAAGGAGATGCTGCTGGGGCCGCGGGTGCTGCGTACCGAAACCGCCGCCCTGACGGCGATTACTGCGCTTCAGTGCCGCTTTGGCGATCTGGCCTGACAGCCGACCCCACCCCGACCCTCCCCTTCGCAGGGGAGGGAGCAACAGGCCCCTCCCCCTTGTGAAGGGGGAGGCAGGGAGGGGGTCATCACATCCAATCGAGCCACAAGAAGGATATTCGGATGACCATTAAACTCGGCATCGTGATGGACCCCATCTCGGCCATCAACATCAAGAAGGACTCCAGCTTCGCCATGCTCGAAGAGGCGCAAAAGCGCGGCTACGAGCTGTTCTATCTGGAGATGAAGGATCTCTACATGGAGGCCGGTCGTGCCTTCGGTACCATGCGCCCGCTCACCGTCAAATATGACTATGCCGACTGGTACACGCTGGGCGAGGTGGTGGATCAGCCGCTCTCCAGCCTGGACGTGATCCTGATGCGCAAGGATCCCCCCTTCGACACCGAGTTCATCTACGCCACCTACATGCTGGAGCGAGCCGAGGATGAGGGTTGCCTCATCGTCAACAAGCCCCAGAGCCTGCGCGACGCCAACGAAAAGCTCTACACCGCCTGGTTTGCCGAGCACACCCCGACCACGCTCGTCACTCGCAGAGCAGACAAGCTGCGGGCTTTCCACGCCAAACACAAGGACGTCATCCTCAAGCCGCTCGACGGCATGGGAGGCGCCTCCATCTTCCGCATGAAGGAAGATGACGCCAACGTCGGCGTCATCATCGAGACATTAACCTCTCACGGCAGCCAGTACTGCATGGCGCAGACCTATCTGCCCGCCATCAAGGATGGCGACAAGCGGGTGCTGGTGGTGGACGGTGAACCGGTACCTTACTGCCTGGCCCGCATTCCGGCCCAGGGTGAGACCCGTGGCAACCTGGCGGCCGGCGGCCGTGGTGAGGCGCGCCCCTTGAGTGACGCGGACTGGGCCATCGCCCGCGCGGTAGGCCCGACCCTGAAAGAGAAGGGGCTCATCTTCGTCGGCCTCGACATCATCGGCGATCGCCTGACCGAGATTAACGTCACCAGCCCTACCTGCATCCGCGAGATTGAGGCGGCCTTCGACGTCTCCATTACCGGCATGCTGATGGACGCCATCGAGCGCCGACTGGGCCGCTGACCCCTTCGTTGCCACGACGAGGAAACACACACAAGGGGCCGTGAGGGCCCCTTTGACTGCCGCCCTCCTGCCGGCAAAAAGCGGTTTTGCCCGCCGCCATCAACTGCCATAATCACCCCAAATACCTTTGCACGCTAAGAGATACATACGCTCCATGCAAACACTGCAAAATCACTTTCTGCTCGCCATGCCGAGCCTCACGGACGCCTATTTCCAGCGCTCCCTGGTCTATCTGTGCGAACACAGCAGCGAAGGCGCCATGGGACTGGTGGTCAACATTCCGGTCGACATGTCCCTGGACGCCATGCTGACCAAGCTCAACCTCAATCCCCCCGCCACCGCCGAGATGAAACAGCCGGTGTTGCAGGGGGGGCCGGTGCACGGGGATCGCGGCTTCGTGCTGCACAGCTTCCGCCCGGGCTTCAACTCCACCCTGCAGGTGAGCGACGAGATGATGGTCACCACCTCTAAGGACATCCTGGAGACCCTGGGCACCGACGAGGCGCCGGACCACTGGCTGGTGGCGCTCGGTTACGCCGGCTGGAGTGCAGGCCAGCTCGAGCAGGAGCTGGTGGATGGCGCCTGGCTGGTGATCCCCCCCAATCCCAAGCTGGTCTTCGATACCCCCATCCACCTGCGCTGGCAGCAAGCCGCCGCGAGCATTGGGGTCAACCCCCTGCACCTCTCCAGCCAGGTGGGCCATAGCTGACACCCCGGCCCTCCCCTCCGGGGGAGGCGGCACGCTCACCTCCCCAACGAGCAGGGGGAGGCAGGGAGGGGGCTTCCCCCTTCATTTATCCATCCATTTCGAGGAGACCCCATGTCATCACGCAGCATCATGGGCTTTGACTACGGCACCAAGAGCATCGGTGTCGCCATCGGCCAGGAGCTCACGGGCAGCGCCCGCCCCCTCCGCTCCCTCAAGGCCAACGACGGCATCCCCAACTGGGACGAGATAGAGAAGTTGATCAAGGAGTGGCAACCGGATCTGCTGATCGTCGGTCTGCCTCTCAACATGGATGGCACGGACCAGGAGATCACGGTGCGGGCCCGCAAGTTCGGCAATCGCCTGCACGGTCGCTTCGGCAAGCCGGTGGAGTTCAAGGACGAGCGGCTCACCACCACGGATGCCCGCGCCCGCCTGTTTGAACGTGGCGGCTACAAGGCGCTGGACAAGGGGAGCGTGGACGGCGTCTCCGCCCAGCTCATCGTCGAAGCCTGGATGGAAGAGCAGTACGACTAAACCGGGGTGCCTCCTCCCCCTTGCTTCTCTTTCGCCGCCCCGCTCTCCATGGGCCCGCCCCAGGCAAAACGCGTCCTCCCCGCCGCGGCCAGTCCATAGAGCCGCCGGATCTCCCCCCGCAACCACATCACCTTGGCATCCTGATTGTGGCGCTTGTGCCACAGCAGGATGAAGGCGATCTCCAGCTGGGCATAGAGGGACTCTTCCAGCGGCAACGGCATGGGGATGAGGTCGGGGTGGTGTCTGGCGGCATAGTCCGCGCAATATGAAGGCACCACGGCGATCAGCTCGTGGCTCTTTTGGGCGGCGATATGCAGCGCCTGCTCGAAGCTCGCCACCATGATGGGCACCTGCCGCCTGTGGCCTTCGTCCTCCAGCAGATCATCCAGTGCCCAGCTGTCGCTGGCCTCCCACACCACGCTCACCTGGGGGCAGGCCAGAAAGCGGGTCAGCGACCACGTCTGCCCGAGCAAGGGGTGATCCTTGCGCAGGAACACCACGGGACGATCGCAGAACAGCACCTCATGATCGATGTAATAGGGCAGCCGGTTGACCCTGGCATGGGAGCGGCCGTGAGTCTCCCGGGCACAGAAGCCGAGATCCGCCTCCCCGTTGACGATGTCGTTGAGAGAGTGGTGATCCCAGCCCAGCATCCTGACCACGGAGTGGGGGTACTTCTGGTAGATGGTCGTGGGCAGCTCGCTCAGGAAGCTGATGCCAAAGGGGGACTCCATCACCAGACTGAAGCGGGCCCCCTCGGGGATCGCCTCGCTGTTGAGGGTGCTGATGCTCTCGGTGAGCTGGAACCAGGTCTTGAGCTCCTCTGCCAGGGTCAGGGAGAGATTGGTCGGCTGCAAGCCCTGGCGCACGCGCACGAAGAGGGGGTCCCCGAACCAGTCCCGCAGCTTGCCGAGCGCCTTGCTCACCGCCGACGGGGTGACACACAGCTTCTTGGCCGCCCCCGCCACGCTGCGCTCCTGCATCAGGTGCCTGAAGACCACCAGCAGGTTCAAATCGAGTTCACCCAGATTGCGCATCGCTTCTCTCCTATCCCCGAGCCCGGACTCGTCGGATCGCACGCCATGGTAGCAGCACCTTGACCACCAGGTAACCGAGCAGCGCCAGCAGGAGTGCCAGGATCAGCATCCAGAGCGCAGGCATCCCCAGATGGCCCATCCCCCAGATGAAGAGCCCGGACAACCCTATCTGCATGATGCAGAGCAGGGCGCTGGCCGATGCCACCTGATCCCCGCACACATCCAGCGCCTCCCCCATCGCCACCCCGAACCCGCAGGAAAACCCGATGCAGACCAGGGCACATCCCGCCAGCAGCCAGGACAGGCCGCCTTCGGGCCCGCAGCTGCACAGCAGGGCGAGCAAGGCCAGCAGGTAGGCGAGGTGGGAGAGCGCCAGCACCCTTGCCTTGCCGAGCCAGCGCAGCAGCAAGGGGGTCAGGAAGGAAGCGGACATGCTCACCCCGGCCATCGCCATCATCAGCCGGGTGTACTGCTCGGGAGGCAGACCGAACGTGGTCATCAGGACGAGGGGCGAGACGCTCACATAGACCAGGATGGCGGTCACGCTGGCGCTGGTCAGCAAGGCGCGCAGCATGAAGGGGGCCGTGCCCAGCAGGGCCAGCGGCGATGCCCCCGCAGGCTGGCGGGCGGGGCGGGTCTCCTTGAGCAGTCGCAGGTTGACCAGGGCACTGATGACAGCCACCAGCGCCATGCCCACGAAGATGCCGCGCCACTCGAAGTGCGACAGGATGAGATAACCGAGTACGGGAGCCAGCACCGGAATGACGCAGATCACGCCGTTGATGAGGGAGAGAGCCATCGCGAGGCGCGCCTGGCTCAGCACATCCCGCAGCACGGTGAAGGTCATGATGTAGAGCGCTCCAGCGCCCACCCCTTGCCAGAAACGCCCCAGATAAAACTGGGCGATGCCGGTTGCCTCCGCCGCCACCAGGGAGGCGACCACGAAGATGAGGGCGCCCCCCAGCACCACGGGGCGCCTGCCATGGCGATCCGCCAGCATGCCCCCCGGCAGCACGGTAGCCGCCATGCCCAGCAGATAGATGGAAAAAGCGGTGTGGATCTGCGCCTCGCTCCCCTGCAGGGTTTGCGCAATGCGGGGCACGGCCACCAGATAGAGATCGATCCCGAGGGGATAGAGGATGATCATCAGAAAAGTACACAGCAGAAACATACCCATGAAGGCTCCATTGCAGCAGGTTTCACCATCACAGGTGCGCTGTCAGCGAGATTGACAACTCAATCCTGCAAAAGCAGGGGAAGATTCCAGGCACTATAGAGCGGGCGGCCTGCCGGGGCCTAGTGACGAGATGGCACTCGGTGGATGCCAATCCGGACATCTCCCGCAGGAGAGGCCCGGACTGGCATGTTCATCGACCCGCCCCCTGCCAGGTCGCCATTGAGGGGTCGGGTCCGAGGTAACGGGCACGCCGCGATGCGACGTGCCCTCAAGGCTCAGCGACGGCGCACCATTACCTGGCCAGTTGCGTCAGGATGGCGTGGGCCGCTTTCACCCTGGCCGGGATAGGATAGTTGCGGTTGGCCAGCATGACGATGCCGATCCCTTTGGCCGGCACGAAGGCCACATAGGCGCCGAAGCCGCTGGTCGAGCCGGTCTTGTTGAAGAGCATCTGGCTCCCCGACTCCCGGGGCGCCGCCGTCGGATTGGCTTCGAGGATCACCTTGGCCGAATTGCCCGCCAGCAATGTCTGCTCGCTGACGGGATAGGCGTAACGCTCCCAACCCAGTCCCTGGGTCATCCCGCCTACCGAGTAGTGCCCTTTGTGGGTCAGGGAGATGGCCTGCTGCAACGCCTTGTCATCAACCCCGCTGATGTTGGCCTTCACAAAGCGCAGCAGATCCGCCGAGCTGGTTTTGATGCCGTAGGCCTCGTCCGCCAGCATGCCGGGGCTGACCCTGATGGGCTTGTCCTCTTTCGAATAGCCATAGGCATAACTCGCCATGGCCTGCTTCGGCACATTGACATAGGTGTGGTGCAGGCCAAGCCCCGGCAGGAGCGTCTGCTCCATCAACTGGGCAAACGGCTGCTTCAGGCTGCTCGCCGCCAGGTGGCCGAACAGCCCTATGCTGGGGTTAGAGTACTGGCGATGGGAACCCGGCGAGTAGGCTGGGGTCCACTGGCGGTAGTAGGCCTGCATCTTCTCGAGCGAATCCACCTCCTCGGGGAATTGCAGCGGCAAGCCGCCCGCGCTGTAGGTAGCCAGCTCCCCCATGGTGATGCTGTCAAAGGCGGATCCCTTGAGCCAGGGGGCGTGCCGGCTCGCCTTGTCATCCAGTTGCATCGCTCCCTTGACCACCGCATAGGCTCCTAGGGTCGCGGTCAGGGGCTTGCTCACGGAGCCTATCTCGAACAGGGTCTGCTCGCTGACACCGACTGCGCGCTCCCGATCGGCCACACCGTAGTTGAAATAGTGGGCCTTGCCATCCTTGAGCACGGCCACCGCCATGCCCGGGATCCTGTGCTCCTTGAGCAGCGGCTGGATGCTGGCATCCACCACGGGGCGCAGGGGATCGACCGGTGAAGTCTCACCTGCATGGGCCAGACCGGCCCACATCAGGGTGGCCACGGCCCCCCACAGGATGGATTGTCGTTGTTGCATTGCATGTCTCCTGACTGTCGTTAGCAAGGTATCGCCATGGCGGCGACTGATGAGCCCAGCATAGTCCCGCAAGGTGTGCTGCCGATGAGGCTCTGTGAAGTCTGTGTGAAGCCGCTCCCTCTTTTTACCCATGAAAAAGGGGAGCCATGGCTCCCCTTCAATCACCTTGCAACGCGGGCTTATTTCTTGCCCGGGTTGTCCCAGATCCCCTCTTCCAGCTGGCTGCGCAGCTCCGGGTATTTGTTGGCATCGAAGGTGGGGACGCGCCCCAGCTTGAGCTGGTCGTTGTAGTCCTTGGCCAGCTTGATGGCGACGCCGGAGAGCAGCAGAATGGCCACCAGGTTGACGATGGCCATCAGCCCCATGGAGACATCCGCCAGAGCCCACACGGTCGGCAGCTCGCCCACGGAGCCGAACATCACCATGCCCAGCACGAACATCCGGAACAGCATCAGGCCGCCCTTGTGGTTGTGCTCGAGGAACACCAGGTTGGTCTCCGCATAGGAGTAGTTCGCCACGATGGAGGTGAAGGCGAAGAAGAAGATGGCCGCTGCGATGAAGATGTTGCCACCGCCGCCCACCTGGGAGGAGAGCGCGCGCTGGGTCAGCTCGACACCGGTCACGCCGGAACCCGGCTCGAACTGGCCGGACATCAGGATGATGGCGGCAGTACAGGTACAGATGACGATGGTATCGAGGAAGACACCCAGCATCTGCACATAACCCTGGGAGGCCGGGTGCGGCGGATAGGGGGTGGCGGTGGCGGCAGCATTGGGGGCAGAGCCCATGCCCGCCTCGTTGGAGAAGAGGCCGCGCTTGATGCCGTTGATCATCGCCTGGGAGATGGCATAGCCCATGGCGCCGGAACCCGCCTGCTCGATGCCGAACGCAGACTTGATGATCAGGGCCAGCACGCCGGGCAGCTCGCTGATGTTCATGGCCACCACGAACAGCGCCATCAGGATGTAGGCGAGCGCCATGAAGGGCACCACCAGCTCGGCGAAACGGGCGATGCCGCGGATGCCGCCGAAGATGATGAGGCCGGAGAGCACCACCAGGGCCAGACCGCTCACCCAGTCAGGGATGCCGAAGGCGACGTTCATGGCCAGGCTGATGGAGTTGGCCTGCACCGCGTTGAACACCAGACCGAAGGCCAGCAGCAGGCAGAGGGAGAAGACCACCCCCATCCAGCGCATGCCGAGGCCGCGTTCCATGTAGTAGGCGGGACCGCCCCGGTAGTTGCCATCCTCATCCTTGACCTTGTAGAGCTGGGCCAGGGTGCTTTCCACGAAGGCGGTGGCCATGCCGATGAAGGCAATCAGCCACATCCAGAAGACGGCGCCAGGGCCACCCAGATAGATGGCGACGGCCACACCGGCCAGATTGCCCGTCCCGACACGGGCCGCCAGGCTGGTACACAGAGCCTGGAAGGAGGAGATGCCGGCGCTGTCGGATTTGCGACTGTTGCGCAGGACCGAGAACATGTGGCCGAAGTGGCGGATCTGGATAAAGCCCAGGCGGAAGGTAAAGAAGATACCGACCCCGATCAGCAGGTAAATGAGCACGGCTCCCCACATCAGGTCGTTAATCATTGCAATCAAGGTGTCCATAATTCTCTCGTTGTTATCACATCCATGGCCAGTCTGCGCTGACCGCTCTCTGTCAATTTCCGAACCAGCATTGCGCCGAAGGGGCGGAATCTAGCATAGGGAGGGAATTCAGAATAGTGACAGGGCTCACTGGGGAGACAAAAAACGAGCAATTTGATGCAAAAAAGCTTCATTTAGCACGCAATAAATCAACAAAAATTGATGCGCTACCCAGCGCCCTTACAAATTAGAGCCAATAGAGAACCATTTTACAACTCATCCCATGGGGGTAAAAACCGTTGAGTGAAACGAAACCAGGGAGACAAGCGTTTGCCTCTCATGCCTCATCGGCAAGGGGTTGTAACGCAAAACGTTTTACACGTAATTAAATTTCAAGTAGCTGACAGAACTATTTATGTGACCTCCCGCACAAATTCATGAATCCACCAAAATAATTGCGCTTTTCCATGTCGGAGCCAGCCGCCACACCATGAATAAAACTCGTTTTTTATCAAACACTTTCACCCGACAGCCGGTACCGCTTTCACCACCTGGCTGATTCGCATACAAGCCCCCCTATTGCAGGATGCGCCACATCCGTATTAATTAGGCAGGCAATGACGATGGGGCCTGCCCATCGCCCCTTTCTGAGCCTGAGCCGCCGGGATCTTGTAATTTAATTTCAGAACTGCCGTCTCATGCCCGCCACCCTGGGATTGCTCCCTCATAAAGAGATGATATTTGCCATGGCCGATAAATTGACTCAGCTGAAAGCCCTGACCACAGTGGTTGCCGATACCGGCGACATCGAAGCCATCAAGCGCTACCAGCCCATCGATGCCACCACCAACCCCTCTCTGGTACTCAAGGCCTCCGAGATCCCCGAGTACGCAGCCCTGATCCAGGACGCCATTGCCTGGGCCAAATCCCAGAGCCAGGACAAGGCACAGCAAATCATCGACGCGGGCGACAAGCTGGCGGTCAACATCGGCCTCGAAGTGCTGAAAATCGTTCCGGGCCGCATCTCCACCGAAGTGGACGCCCGCCTCTCCTTCGACACCGACGCCAGCATCGCCAAGGCCCGCAAGCTGATCCGCCTCTACAACGAAGCCGGTATCAGCAATGATCGCATCCTGATCAAGCTGGCCTCCACCTGGGAAGGGATCCGTGCCGCCGAGGTGCTGGAGAAAGAGGGTATCCAGTGCAACCTGACCCTGCTGTTCTCCTTCGCCCAGGCTCGTGCCTGTGCCGAAGCCGGCGCCTTCCTCATCTCCCCCTTCGTGGGCCGCATCCTCGACTGGTACAAGGCCAAGAACGGCCGTGACTACACCGCCAGTGAAGATCCGGGCGTGGTCTCCGTCACCGCCATCTACAACTACTACAAGCAGCACGACTACCCGACCGTGGTCATGGGCGCGAGCTTCCGCAACACCGGCGAAATCCTGGAACTGGCCGGCTGCGACCGACTGACCATTGGCCCCGCTTTGCTGGAAGAGCTGAGCAAGGCCGAAGGCACCGTGGTGCGCAAGCTGGACTACACCGGCGAGCGCACAGCCAAACCGGCCCCGATGACCGAAGCGCAGTTCCGCTGGGAGCTGAACCAGGACGCCATGGCAGTCGAGAAACTGGGGGAAGGCATCCGCCTGTTCGCCATCGACCAGGGCAAGCTGGAAACCATGCTGGCAAGCCACCTGTAAGGCCGCTCGCCACACTGCGCTCACAGAGCGAAGTGGCGCCGCAAAAACCGGGCTCCCGAAAGGGCAGCCCGGTTTTTTTGTGCCTGTTTCCGGTTGTCACAACTTCGTCATAAAAACGTTTTATTTTCAAAGGCGTCGTGTTATACGGATGGTGAAAACCATAAAACCAAGGAGGGAGCCATGGACATGTTCAACTTCGATTTTGACGAGGTCGTTGAGCTGGGTTCACGTAGCCGCGGGACAACGGGAAAAAAACGCAAATGGCGTGAGATTGAGGCGCTTAAAGACAAGCACCGCCTGCAAAAGGAGCTGCAGGCCATCGACATCGCCTATGAAGGATCGGACGACCTGGAGCTCTGATACGCCCACGTCGCCCATGTTTCACTCCAGCGAGTGGAGCCATAAAAACAGCGCCCCGGATTGACCGGGGCGCTGTTTTTATGGGTGAACCTCCTTTCAGGCTGCAGGCAGCGAAAGCTGTTTGGCCAGCGCCTGGAAGTGCTGGCTTACCTCCGCCCCGAACAGGGGATCATTGATGGCCCGGTTCTGCCAGAGCTGTTCGAGATGACGCCAGTCATCCTCGGTCAGGGAGTCGCGCAGATGGGGGAAGATGACCCCTTCCTCATAGTTCATGTGCGCCTCCTGCTGCTCGATGAACTGCTCCAGACGGGCCACGAACTGATCCAGCGGGATGACCGCATCCATCAGGATCATCTCCACCATCTCCTTGAGCTCGGTCCCTGCATCCAGCAGACGGGCGTGCTCCTCGTGCAGCCGGTTGGCCACTTCCCCCTCCACCACCCTGTATTTCAGGTAGTAGTCATAAATCATGTCTTCCTTCGGGTGGTGGTACTTGTCGGATACCTCGCGCAGATAATCCACCACATCCCGCAGCAGGAAGTAGCTCACCGGCTGCTCATTGCGAATGGCCGCCAGCTTTTGCTTGAGCAGCGTCAGCAACCGGGTGATGTTGAGGTGGTCCTTATGCAGACTGGATAACATGGGCACTCCTTGCACTGAAATGAGAAAACGTCTGTCTCGAGTATACGGTCATTTATTGCCTGAACTTTGCACTCAATCAAGTCGGATGCAGACAGCGGCTGCACCAGCCTCTCACCACAGAGGGCACAGGGGAGACCATTTCCCCTGTGCATTTACGGCGTCAGGCCGCCGGATCGGCGCAGACCGAGAGCCAGTCGATGGGACTGCGTCCTTGCTGGACCAACAGGCGATTGGCCTCGGAGAAGTGGCCGCAACCGATGAAACCGCGATGGGCAGAGAGCGGGCTGGGATGGGGGGCGCTCAGCACATGGTGGCGCGACCGGTCGATGAAGCGCCCTTTCTTCTGGGCATGAGCGCCCCACAGCAGGAAGACGACTCCCTGGCAATGGGCATTGATCCGCTCGATGACACGATCGGTAAAGGTCTCCCACCCCAGGTGGGCATGGGAGTGGGCCTGGCCCGCCTGGACCGTCAGCACCGTATTGAGCAGCAGCACCCCCTGTTTGGCCCAGGACTCCAGAAAGCCGTGATGGGGTGTGACAAAACCCGGCAGATCCCGTTGCATCTCCTTGTAGATGTTGACGAGGGACGGCGGCGTGCGCACTCCGGGCAAGACGGAGAAGCAGAGGCCGTGCGCCTGGTCCGGGCCGTGATAGGGATCCTGCCCCAGGATCACCACCTTGACGTCATCCAGCTCGGTCAGTTTGAAGGCATTGAATACCTCGGTCGCCGGGGGATAGATCACCTTGCCCGCCTCCCGCTCGGCCCTGACGGTGGCCAGGGTATCCATGAAATACGCCTGCTCTTTCTCCGAACCAATCACATCTTTCCAGGTCAGCACACCCGTCTCCTCTCGTTGCGAATCCACTCCTTCCATCCTGGCTGGCATGCCAGCCTCTCCCCACTCCCCGCCTTCTGTCCAGCTTGGCACCGCTATCTCCTCGGTCAATAGAGCAAGGGGCTCAGGATAGGGTCCTCGCCCCCAAGACGCAACCGCATGGAGGTCAGGCTCAGCCTGGCCAGCCTGGGAAGTGGCGGCGGCGTTCACGGGCCATGACCGAGGCTGCGTCGACACAAGAATAACAGGACGTTCTTCGGACAGGCCTCATGGGCAGGCCGGTTTTCGCTGACGCCAGCAATAAACCCTAAAGGTGTAGTTAAATTACTAGATTTGAATAATAAAAAATGCATAATTTATATATCTTACAAAAACAGAAAAATGATCTGTTTTTGATTCAACTCAATGATTTAATCCCTTTCAATGCACGCAAAATGGGATTTTATTGATTTGGATCAATTTTCGTAATATTACCGTCGTGGTATATATGGCCCCAACGAAGTAAAGGTGTAAGGCAAGGCCCCGTTAAATCATTCCTTCCAAGAGGTGGTTTAAAAACATCAGGGTAATGTGCTTACCGTTGAATCCGCTTTCCTATGAGGAGTCATACCATGATCAAGGGCATCCAAATCACCCAGTCCGCCAACGCCGCTCTGCTGAACTCTTTCTGGCTGCTGGACGAAGAGAAACAACAGGCTCGCTGCATCTGCGCCAAGGGCGACAGCTTTGCCGCCGATCAGGAAGTCAGCCTCTCCGACCTGGGTCAATTCGAATACCGTGAACTGCCGGTTCAGCAAGAGCCTGTGGTCGAAGGGGGTCAGCACCTGAACGTCAACGTACTGCGCCGCGAAACCCTGGAAGACGCCATCGCCAACCCGGAAAAATACCCGCAGCTCACCATCCGCGTCTCCGGTTACGCCGTGCGTTTCAACGCCCTGACCCCGGAGCAGCAGCGTGACGTGGTCACCCGCACCTTCACCCAGAGCCTGTAAGGCGCCCTGCGTAAAGAGATAAAAAAACGGCCCCCTCGGGCCGTTTTTTCATGGGTGATGATCGCCGCCGGAACCTGGGTCAGCTTCGCAGGTCCACCGGCCTTGCCACCACGGGTTTCGCCAGGGCGTCCTGCATGGTGGCCTCGTCGAGCTGATCGCAGTAACGGGCCACCACCAGGGTCGCCACCCCGTTGCCGATGAGGTTGGTCAGGGCG
This sequence comes from Aeromonas sp. QDB25, assembly GCF_027707725.1. NCBI lineage: Bacteria > Pseudomonadati > Pseudomonadota > Gammaproteobacteria > Aeromonadales > Aeromonadaceae > Aeromonas > Aeromonas sp. QDB25. The sequence continues at coordinate 106,173 of NZ_JAPCIZ010000008.1, forward strand.
CGCGCCTCCGACATGAAGCGATCAATCCCGAGGATCAGCGCCAGCCCGGCCAGCGGCAGATGCCCTACCGCCGAGATGGTGGCTGCCAGCACGATGAAGCCACTCCCCGTGACTCCAGCCGCCCCCTTGGAGGAGATAAGCAGCACCACCAGCAGGGTGAGCTGATGGAACAGGTCCAGCGGGGTGTTGGTCGCCTGGGCGATGAAGACGGCTGCCATGGTCAGATAGATGGAGGTGCCGTCCAGGTTGAAGGAGTAACCGGTCGGGATCACCAGACCCACCACCGATTTCTTGCAGCCCAGTGCCTCCATTTTCACCAGCATGCGCGGCAATACGGATTCCGACGAGGATGTTCCGAGCACGATCAACAGCTCTTCCCGGATATAGGCAATAAAGCGCACAATGCTGAAGCCATTGGCTTTGGCGATACTGCCGAGCACCAGAAAAATAAACAGCAGGCAGGTCAGATAGAAGCTAGCAATTAATTGCCCCAGCTGCACCAAAGAACCAATACCGTATTTCCCTATGGTGAATGCCATGGCACCAAATGCCCCGATCGGCGCCAGTTTCATGATCATGTTGATGATGCCGAAAATAACCTGAGAGAAACCATCGATGATATTGAAGATGGGTTTTCCCTTCTCCCCGATATGATGCAGGGAAAATCCGAACAGGACGGCAAACAGCAACGCGAATTCAGATAATAACTGCAACACCCATGGTGCATAGGAGAGAAGAGGCCAACTGCCGGTTCTGGTACGCTTCTTCTCGCCAAAGAAACAAAGCGGAACACCATGAGA